>NZ_JAVRBQ020000030.1:0-49664 GCF_034531215.2 Nostoc sp. ChiSLP03a | reverse complement strand
TAGGGAAGGGGGGCTAGGGGGGTTAGGTTTCCGAGGTCTAGAAGTTACTAAAAATACTTTTCAAACATTCTCTCAGAGCAAGGATTATCGGGACTAAAGTCCTTACTACAAACTTGAAATTTATTTATGCCTAGATACTTAGCAGTTTTTAACTGTCTAGAATCAAAGACGTTTGTGGAAGAGAAAGCTTTTGTTCTTCCATAACGTATTACATAGATATGAGAATCTTTATAAAGTTAATAAAGCTTAATCTTAAAAAGTTTGTTTTTTATTACAAAAACAAAGATTTTTGTATAAGGCGTCACTTTTTACTAGTAAACTATCGCACTATTATCACACTTTAAAGTTTGATATTGTCAGCTTTCTATTAAGTTAGCTGATTCATCTACAGGAAAATTCATACAAAGATGAGAAGACAATTTAACCGACGCAAGTTTATAATCTACGGTTCTTTAACTTTTGGTAGCAGCTTTTTTTTGAAAGCTTGCGCGAATAATTCTCCAACTGCGACAGAAAGTCCAGCCGCACCTCCTGCTGCTTCCCCAGCTGCGGCTACTGCTGGTGACACCATCAAAGTAGGTATTTTGCACTCTTTGAGTGGTACGATGTCTATTAGTGAAAAAAGCGTTGTTGATGCTGAAAAGTTAGCAATCAAAGAAATTAACGCAGCTGGTGGTGTCTTAGGTAAACAAATTGAAGCAATTACCGAAGATGGCGCTTCTAACTGGGATACTTTTAGAGAAAAAGCAACTAAGCTAATCGATCAAGATAAAGTCGCTGTAGTTTTTGGTTGTTGGACTTCTGCTAGCCGCAAAAACGTTAAGCCAGTATTCGAGAGCAAAAACCACATGCTCTGGTATCCTGTGCAATACGAAGGTCAAGAGTGTTCTAAAAATATTTTCTACACTGGCGCTGCACCCAATCAACAAATCGAACCATCTGTTGATTGGCTGTTAAAAAATAAGGGCAAAGAATTCTTCTTAGTTGGCTCTGACTACGTTTTTCCCCGGACAGCTAATACCATCATTAAAGCTCAACTGGAAGCTTTAGGCGGAAAAACAGTTGGTGAAGATTATTTACCTCTTGGTAATACAGAAGTTACACCAATTATCACTAAAATCAAGCAAAATTTGCCCAATGGCGGCGTGATTTACAACACTTTAAATGGTGATAGCAACGTTGCTTTCTTCAAACAATTAAAAGGGGCTGGATTGACACCAGATAAATATCCCTCTATGTCTGTAAGTATTGCCGAAGAAGAAGTGAAAGCAATTGGTGTAGAGTATCTCAAAGGTCATTATGCAGCTTGGAACTATTTTCAAACAATAGACACACCTGCTAATAAGAAGTTTGTAGCAGCTTTCAAAAAAGAATACGGTGAAAATCGGGTGACAAATGACCCAATGGAAGCTGCCTATATTGCAGTTTATTTGTGGAAACAAGCAGTCCAAAAAGCTGGTACTACAGATATAGCTAAGGTAAGCGCTGCGGCTTATGGTCAAACTCTAGATGCACCTGAAGGTAAAGTGACAATGGATGCCAATCATCACATATCCAAAATTGTGCGGATTGGTCAAGTAAGGCTAGATGGTTTATTTGATATTGTCTATGCTACTCCAACAGCAGTTGAGCCGGTTCCTTGGAATCAATTTGTAAAAGAAACTAAGGGATTTGCTTGTGATTGGAGTGACCCTGCTAAGGGTGGTAAGTTCAAGAAAGTTTAAGTCAATTAGTCATTAGTCATTAGTCATTAGTCATTAGTCATTGGTGAAGAACAAAGGACGAATGATAAATGACCAATGACAAATAAGGAGAAATAAGTGTTAGCAGGATTTTTAGAAGCTGTATTTAATGGGATTAGTATTGGCGCGGTATTATTAATCGCGGCGTTGGGACTGGCGATTATATTTGGCTTGATGGGCGTTATCAATATGGCGCACGGCGAATTGATGATGTTCGGTGCTTATACAACATTTGTTGTGCAAAATGTCTGCAAACAATTGGGTGGGGTGTGGTTTGAAGTTTATATATTTTTGGCTTTGATTATTGCATTTATATTCACGGCTGCTGTGGGATTGATTTTAGAAAAAGGTGTGATTCGTTATCTCTATGGCCGCCCATTAGAAACTTTATTAGCAACTTGGGGAGTAAGTTTAATTTTTCAGCAGTTTGTTCGCAGTGTGAATTGGGTATTGATAATTGGTATCGGCTTATTTTCTCTGCTGTTTTTTGGAGGTTTATGGATTTTAAATTCTCGCACTGATTTGGGAAGGGTTCGTAACTGGATTGTGGCGGTGATATTTTTATTATCGCTGGGGGTGACAATCACAACGGGCAATTTCTTGAGTCAAACTTATCAGTTAGCAGTAACTCAACCTTGGTTTGGCGCTCAAAATGTGGATGTAACAGCACCGACTTGGTTACAAGCAGGGATATCTTTAGGTGGTGTACAATTACCCTTTGCCAGATTATTTATTATTGCTTTAACAATCATCTGTGTGGCAGGAATTTACTTATTTTTACAGCGTTCTAGCTGGGGTTTAAGAATTCGGTCGGTGACACAAAACCGGAGTATGAGTGCTTGTTTGGGTATCCCAACTCAAAAGGTGGACGCGATTACTTTTGCACTGGGTTCTGGTTTAGCTGGTGTGGCGGGATGTGCGATTAGTTTACTCGGTTCTGTGGGGCCAAATACGGGACAAAACTATATTATTGATACTTTTATGGTGGTTGTCGTTGGAGGTGTGGGTAATTTAGCCGGGACAATTGTGGCGGCGTTGGGTATTGGTACGGCTAATTTTTTAATTGGTTCTGGGACTTTGGCTTTGTTGTTGACTCCTGTTAAACCTTTGGTAGATTTCTTTACTTTTTTTGCCACGACAAGTATGGCCAAGGTGATGGTATTTGCGCTGATTATTGTGTTTTTACAGTGGAAGCCTGGGGGAATTTTTCCGCAGAAGGGACGTACTGTTGATGTTTAACGAACCGCAGAGACGCAGAGGACGCAGAGAATGAGGAAGAGGGGAGGAAGGTTATTAATTGAGGCGGGGGTGGTAGTCGCGATCGCACTCCTGCTTATAATTATCATGCCACTGCTGCTGTCGGAGTTTCGCCTAAATTTGTTGGGGCGATTTTTATCGCTGGCGATCGCAGCTTTGGGTATCGATTTGATTTGGGGTTATACTGGTTTACTAAGTTTGGGACATGGTATTTTCTTTGGTTTGGGTGGATATGCGATCGCAATGTACCTGAAGCTGCAAGTCCCTACTGGAGAATTGCCTGATTTCATGGGGCTTTATGGGGTTACAGAACTTCCCGCCTTTTGGCAACCTTTTTATTCTTTTCCTTTGACAATAGCTTTGGTGGTATTAATTCCGGGGTTGTTGGCGGGATTATTGGGATATTTGGTTTTCCGAAATCGCATCAAGGGAGTTTATTTTTCCATCTTGACTCAAGCCGGAACGATTGTATTTTTCAACTTCTTTAACGGTCAACAGCAATTTTTCAACGGTACGAACGGACTGATAGATTTTACAACTTTGTTTGGCGCAACGGTGAGCGATGCCAAGACGCAGTTTATTTTCTACACGCTGACGGTAGTGTTTCTTGCAGCCACCTACGGAATTTGTCGCTGGTTGACAACTGGACGCTTTGGGAAGTTGTTGATAGCGATTCGTGATGATGAAAGTCGGGTAAGATTTTCTGGCTATGACCCTACAGATTTTAAGGTGTTGGTGTTTGCAGTTTCCGGTGCGATCGCAGGTATAGCAGGAGCATTTTACACCATTCAGAGTGGTTCTGTATCACCCAGAGCAATGGATATTGCCTTTTCGATTGAAATGGTGATTTGGGTAGCAGTAGGCGGACGCGCTACTTTAATTGGCGCGATTGTCGGAACTTTGTTAGTAAATTATGCCCGCACTTTTTTAAGCGAACAATTTGCCGAAATCTGGCTATTTTTCCAAGGCGCACTATTTTTGATAGTCGTCACAGTCCTTCCTGACGGTATTGTGGGATGGTTGCGCAGTCAGAATATTTCTCTTTTCCACCGTCGTCAAGAAATTGCGACATATCCCACCTTAGAAGAAGACCCCGAAGTGCAACATGAACGCGAAAATATTGGAAACTGAAAATGTAACTGTTAGCTTTGACGGTTTTAAGGCTTTAAACCAGCTTAACTTTAGTATGAATGTGGGGGAATTACGAGTCGTAATTGGCCCCAATGGTGCGGGAAAGACAACGTTTCTAGATGTGATTACGGGGAAAGTTCAGCCAACCGTGGGGCGAGTTTTATTCAAAGGTAAAAATCTACGTTCTTTACCTGAATATAAAATTGCCCGATTGGGAATTGGACGCAAGTTTCAAACACCTCGAATTTACCTGAATTTAACACCACGCGAAAATTTAGAAATTACCAGTCATAAGAAGAAAAATGTCTTTTCTACTTTGTTTGAACGTTCTCATGCTGTGGAAAAGAATCATATTAAAGGATTATTAGAAACTATCGGGTTAACTTTTAAAGCCGATATCAAAGCAGCTTTACTTTCTCACGGAGAAAAGCAACGTTTAGAAATTGGAATGTTAGTAGCACAGTCTCCAGATTTATTACTTGTTGATGAACCAGTTGCTGGTTTAACAGATGAAGAAACTTACAACATCGGCGAACTCCTTTTAGCACTAGCGCAGAGTCATTCAATTTTAGTAATTGAACATGATATGGAATTTGTGCGTCAAATTGCCAAGAAAGTAACGGTGTTACACGAAGGTTCGGTGCTGTGCGAAGGTAATTTTGAAGAAGTGCAAAATGACTCTCGTGTGATTGAAGTATATTTGGGAAAACAGGAAGAATGAAAAACCCAGTTGCACTTTCTATGCACCTGCTGATTCTGGTCTATTTGCGCTGTTAAACACCTGCTCTACTGTTAGCGCCCAATCAGCAATTACTACTGATTCCATGCAAGTTGCACCTGTAAATATCTTATCCTCATACTGCCCGTCCACCCACTGACAAATAGTAATTTGTTGTATCTGTGGGTCAACAATCCAATACTCTAATATTTCCCTAGCAGCATACTCTGTCCGCTTATAGCGATAATCACGAACACTGTTTGCCGTCCCCGGAGAAACAATTTCCATCACTAGCGTAGGCGGCGGCATATCACGGGTGAGGGTAGCGCGAGTAGCACCGATAAGGGCAGCATAAGATTCTTCTGTGTGAACCATTAAGTCAGGTAAACGACATCTCGCCCGTCGCCCTGCTACCTCAATTTCTGTATCTTTGTGAGCAATTAAATAAAAGGGGAAATATTTTAGTAGTTCAACGAATAGAAATCTTGCCAGATTGCTATTTTCCTGACTTTCTGGTGGCATCTCGACTAGTTCTCCATCCACCAACTCATAGCGCGTGTCTGTACCATCGTCATAGGTAAGATATTCTTCAAAGGTCAGCAGTTTTTGAGTTTTCGTCCTTTGGGTCATTTGCTTTGCCTTCTTACCCTACACAGACTACCACTGAATGTTATTGCCATTCTAATCGAATACCGTTCAGTTAAGGAGAATCGTAGCTTGAGGAGCCACTGCCCTATTTCAGTTGTGAAAAATATCAGTGGTGGCTGTTATTTGACTACACTTGACAGTCAACAATCACTGGTAAACCTTATGCTACATTAATATTACAATTTATTAGACGAATTCCCTCATGTTTACTCGTTTTGAGATGCTATCTAGACGTGCATCAGAGTTGACAAACTGCTTCTACTGTGGCGCTTTCCTTCCAGCAATATCTGGAGAACACATCTTCAACTCATCTTGGGGCGGTTCATATAAAGATAAAAACTTGATTTGCTGTCAATGCAACTTTAGCTTTTCAAATTCGACAGACAAAGCTTTTCTTATTTATGTGCAAGCTGTAATGAATTCATGGGTATTCAAAGGAGAACGTCATCAGGAAGTACCTAAAATCATTTTAGAAAATGAATACTTTTTAGATCAAGGCGCCAAGCTAAAGCTTAAACAACCTCTTATTGAAGACGAAGTTTTGCCTGATAAAAGTATAAAATCACGTCTTATTTTCAATTCTAAAAGTGAAGCCAAACGTTGGATAGAAGGAGATGGTATTGCTACTTGGCTGGGAAGGACTCCATCAGCCGAAGAAAAAGAAAAACTTAAGAAAATTATTATAGAGGCACAGCTAAACATAACAGATGCAAAACCTCAACGAACCTCAACTCAGCTAAATCTTCGAGAACAATATCGTTCTACAGCACATACAATTCTTAAATGTCTTGGATTTTTCTTGCCAGAGTGGGTTCAGGGAGATTTGACTAAGCCAATCCGAGAATTTGCTAGATATGACAAAGGTGATTGGCGGACTTTTGCCATTGAGACTAAAGAATTTTTTTCAGTAGCTGAACAAGCAACAAGAATTTTGGGTTTAGGAGTTCAGCATAATTCAGTAGAAGTTTACTGGAATTCTTCGACAAAAATGGTGGTTGGAGTATTGACTATTCTTAACCGTGTTAAGAGATCGGTTGTCATTGCCCAAGATTACTCTGGTTCAGACTCTATTCTATATGTTGTCAAAGGTACACACGGTTCTAAGAAACCGCCTGATTCAGTATTTATTGAAATTGATTTTAAGCAATTTTCTCTACCCCTATTGAGTGTTCAATATTTTTCATCTCCCAACAATCTTTGCCAGTATTTCCGTGATGAACTCGCAGTTTTAATGGAAATTTACTATCCAATTGATGCAATTACAGCTCGTTTAATCCAAGAGATTGAAAAAAACAATAAGAAAAATTTGAAACTTGACCAGGTAAGTTTAGAAGAGTACCTAAACTTATTTTTGAGCTTTCTCCTAGATTTAGGCAAAGTTGTTGGTACTTCTGTAGACATGAGTAAAGCTCGTTCTAAGCTTCTTGAGTATGGTTTCGCTAACCAAGCTGATCAGCACATTGGAAAATTGTATACAGATCCAGATGTTGAATTTTTCATGACACTTGCTTTTGAGCGCATTGTAAAAGACTTTCATGCTGGGGTGCATAGTGTAGGCTAACACGGCGTTGCAGCACACGGAAGGGAGATCCTGGTGCTTAGATATCTATGCAAAAGTCCTTAACATCCCACCCTTTAATTTCCTCCCCAAAGCATTGGGGAGGGAAGACAAAGCTTAATTTTCTATGCAGTTTTCTCATTTTTATCTGATGCTTGCTCTGCAATATTTTTTAAGCGGCTTGCTCTCATTTTGCGGAGGCGATCGCTATTACGAACACCACCCGCCATTTCATATTCAGCGCTGTCTTTGCCGTACTTGATAGCAACCACCATTAACATTTTCTCAGAAAGCTGCTTCAAGTTTTTTTCCATCTCTTAAACTTCTGTTAAAGTAGAGTCAACTATAGCCAGAGCGCTATTATGAACATCAATTTTATTACGTAACTGTTCGATTGAATCAATCAGTTTTTCTAAAGTATAATCTTCTTCAAATTTAATGCTGGGAATAATCGATTTCATCCCAGATGCTCTTAATTCAGCTTTTTCTAAAACGCGGGATGTACGCTTTTGACGAGACATAATTTTTCTCTTTTAAGATATTTCTAAAACTAGCTTGCCTCAATTAAACCCGATTCCGGTTCAGCATAAATCGCAAATTCTCATAATAAAATTTTTAGCTTATACCAGTAATATCTCGGTATATAATTACTCCTGTACGAGAGCAAGAGGTAGAAAACACAAGAGTAGTCGCTACAAACTTGAGAGTAGTCGCTACAGGCTTGGGTGTAGTCGCTACAGACTTGGGAGTAGTCGCTACAGACTTGGGAGTAGTCGCTACAGACTTGGGAGTAGTCGCTACAGACTTGGGAGTAGTCGCTACAGACTTGGGAGTAGTCGCTACAGTATTTTAATAAAGCTTACTGGTATATCTCTTATCTTGCAGCACAATCTAAGGGCAGCGATGGTAAAGTCAAATATATGTGGAGGTGGTAACTATGACTCAAACCCTACCCAAGTTAGTAACCTTTGAACAATTTATCGAGTGGTACCCCTCAAACGGGGCGCGATATGAACTACATAAAGGAGTCATTGTAGAAATCTTCGCCCCAACTGGTGAACACGAAAATGTTGTTGGATTTTTGGCGGCACAGATAACCTTCCAGTTCTTGCAAATGGGACTTCCGTTTCGCATCCCCAAAACTGCCTTTGTCAAAATTCAGAGCAATAACTCAACCTATTCTCCTGACATTTTGCTATTAAATCATGACAATCTCGTGAATGAACCTCTGTGGAGCAAGCAATCGACTGTTATTCAAGCTGCATCTATCCCACTAGCTGTTGAAATTGTTAGCAGCAACTGGCGAGACGACTACTATGACAAGTTCAGGGATTATGAAGAGATGGGGATTCCTGAGTATTGGATTGTAGACTATGCCGCGATCGGTGGCAAAAGATTTACTGGTAATCCTAAACAAAAAACTATTACAATTTGTGAATTAGTTGACGGAGATTATCAAATGACTGTGTTTAGGGAAAATAATCTTATTGCATCGCCTTTATTCCCCAAACTCAACTTTACAGCACAACAAATTTTTGATTCTGCTTTCTAAGTTTCGGCTTGAACGTATCGCGGCAGTCCAAAATATAACCAGATTCACAATTAGCTGCTAGTAACAGATAAGCTTGGCTTAACTGCTACTTTGCATTAGCTTCGCAACACTTTATCAAAGGTTGTTTAGCTAAATTCTCTAAATCTACGGATTTAAGCAAATTCATCCACTCCACCGCTAGAGTTGGATCTTCAGGTTTGCTAAGACGTAATTCAGCTAAAGTAGTTAAGGCATCGAACCAAATACCATTTTCGGCATAAAGGTTTACCCGTTGCTGAGGAGTTGCTTGCTTCAAGCTATCTACTAATTGAGGATTTGGATTGACTCGTTGCACCCATCCTTCCACATACTCTCGTTCTGGAGGTTGTTGTGGATTGCAAATGACTTTTATCTTAAAAAACCAGTGATACATCTTGTCTACTTGCAATGGAGAAGCATTTGCGTTTAAGCGTATGCTAACAATTCCTGGTGTTTCTGGTATTGTTACTATTGTTCGGTAAAGAGTTTGACTTGATTTACCTGACTCATCTTTGACAACAAATTCAATGGAATCAATTAGAGACTTTTGATAGGGGACAAAAAACCAAAAATTTGGATATTCCTCATTTGTCAAGCCCCAAACTTTAGTAACAGAAACAGCTTCTGTTTTTCCTTGATTGACCGTCTCTTTGTATATAGGTACAAGTCCAACTATAGACTGATTCCCAACACCACAACCGCGACTTGCAGCCCCTCCGCGATCGCCTGCTGCACCCCTGTCTGGAGGAGGCGGGGGAGGCGAAAATTTCTTAGGAGTGACCGCTGCAACTGGTGTCATCCAAATCATTGGAGAATAGGCGATAATTCCCCACAAAGTCATTCCCACCGCCGCGATTAATTGCATTTTTTGCCAATAGCTTTTCATCTGAATTCTGACTCCTGAATTCTGACTTGTTAAATATTAATTTTTAAATTTGATGTTTAAATAAGTTGTAGCTATTAAACTATTAACTACTAAAGCCAACATAGCAGGAATTAGCGGAACCCAACAACTATATACAATTAAAAATATAAAACAACTAACGTATAAACTAATAATGGCTATTCCTCCTGCCAAGCTTAAGTAAATGAATCGGTGCAGATAAGCAGTAAATAAACCGCCTAAAAAAGACCAACCCCAAACCCAAATAACCTCACCCCAAAGCGGCCAAGTCCACAACAGAGGTTTTCCGTCCAAAGCAGCACTGAGCAGTTGACTGACCATCTGGGCTTGTAAAAATACTCCTGGTATTGCGTGTAATTTTCCTTGAGGAGTGATGTAGGGAGTTAACCAGTAATCACCAAAAGTTTCTGCTGTTGTGCCAATAATGACTATTTTGCCTTTGACTGCATTGGCATTTAGCTTACCTCTTAACACTTGTTGTAAGGTCATACTTGGTGCAATCGCTTCTGGTGAAGGAGAAGAACGATAATTTAATAAAATTTGGTGTCCAAAAGCATCAACTCCTTGATAACCTCCGGTATGAGCTTCTATTGGTTTAAATGTCACCTTCCCTAATTGCCATGCGCCATCAGGGGTAAATTGCAACCGAATTCCTTTCGTATATAGGTAACGCAGCGCCAGTTGAACGTTCAAGGCATAGGGCGCAGTACAAGGAGATGAAGGCGCAGGAGTTAACGCTAACAGCTGGCGACGCACGACATTATCTGAATCTACGGCAATATCGCTAAAACCGAGATTCTGTGAAGAAACTTCTGGGGGTGGTTTTACACCTGGTTTTCCGGCTTGAGAATCGCTGAGTTGACATACCCCGACAAAGCGATCGCTTTTTCGCATCCTTTTTGCCAATGCTGGATAATCCTTATCCACTGGATAATCTCGGTATATATCCAAACCAATAACTTGTGGTTGATATGCCTCTAATTTTTCTAACAGTTTGGCAAGTGATTTGTCTGACAACGAACCTTGAGGTTTTTCCGGTTTTTGCGCCTGGACATCTTCTTCAGTTACAGTGACAATCAGTAGGCGTGAGTCTGGTTTTTCAGCAGGGCGCAAGCGTACCAGTTGGTCAAATGCACTTAACTCTAATGTTTGCAGCACGCCCAAAAACCTTATCCCAATTAATATTACGGTTACTACCATGCTCGTCAGTAAGATCGATGAGAAGCCAAGCCGATTTGTGGTTCTTCTAACAGGCGTGGTTTGAGACAAAGATGCAGGAAGATTGGGTGGATTTCTAAACAATTCCCGCCAATTCAACGGCATCTCAGCCGGATTTTGAAAGATGACAGGCAACCATGTAGCACAGGGAAATTGGTTTTCTAGTCCCTGTAACCTTTCTCGTGCTTCCCTGACGGCTAAATACAACGAGCCTCCCCGCGCAAAGGCTTCTAAAAAATACTTTAAAAACTGTTGCGCGACGCGATCGGGTACAGGCTCTCGCATGACGATAATTTGGGGAATATGTAAATCTGCAAACTCCCATGCCAACCCCAAGCCATCACAGGAATTGAAAATCGCTAGTTTTAGACCTCGCTCTACTGCCTTTTTTAAGGCATACTTTAACTGGCTAATTGTGACACTTTCTGTTTGATTAATGTAGATTTTTCCAGTTTGATTCGTTTCCTGAGTGGAACTATGTCCGGCGAAAAATAGAATTTGCCAATTCTGCTCCCATAGCTGATCGGTCAGGTCAAGACATTGTGGTTCAACTAAAAAAGTAATATCTGTATTGGGTAACAAATTAAGCAGCGCTTGGTCTGCTTTGGTATCAATACCTTGACTGTTACCCAAAATCGCTAAGATTTTTACTTTGTCGGATGTAGTTGCTATGCGGTTAAGATTGACTTGTTCGTAAGCAGGAGCGCTCAAGGCGATTTCCGCTTGGGGATAGCGTTCTAGCAAATCCCAAAGATGCCAGGGAAATTTCTGTAATCGCAGGTCTTTGGTTTGTAAAAGCATCCGAATATTATCCGCAAGCATGAGTTTTTCTAACAATTTCTCGCGGATGGAACGAAAGGAATCGGAAGCAAGCCAAGTATTAAAACTTACTTTAAATTCCTCACTCACCTGCTGGCAGTATTCGAGGCTGGGAGCTTGGTTAAGTTCTTTAGCTAAACCAATCGGACGAGATGGCAGCCTTAAATTACGATAAATAGATTGCCAACGATGATAATCGCGGAGAATCTCTGGGTTGGGGGGAAGTTCACCTGTGATTTCCACAGTCGGGCGGACATTTTCATCGCCAATCTGTAGAGTCACGGTAAACCCTTGTTCAAAGTTTCCCTCCCCTAACTTTAAGATGATTAACTTGTCCACAGCTAGTTCTCCCTAGATGTTGAGTACACCCGTAGGGGCAGGGCACTGACCATTAAACTTAAGCTTAAACGCTTGTTGCACATACGCTTTACCCCCCTAACCCTCCCCGTATCTATTGGGGAGGGAACTAGATTTCCGGCTTTTCCCCTTACTTAATCCTGCCCTTGTAAAGGGGAGGGAACTAGATTTCCGGCTTCCCCCCAATACACGGGGGGATTGAGGGGGGTAATTTGACTTGTGTGTACACCGTAGCCCCAAGGCATCCGGGAGGGGCGGTTTTAGCTTTAGACAAAACCGAGGTAGGGTGACGCTGTGAGTAACCATAAGCAAATGAACTCAATATCACGTCTTGACAAGGGTTTCAGGTTAAACTGACACTTATGGGCACTATCGTGCCCTTACACCCTGCTGCTATATATATCTTGGTTGCTAAATGAATTGCCTACTGTGTGTAGTTAAATTCAGTGTAAGAGCAAATAATACAGGCTGAACGTGAATATTTTTGAAGGTTCAAACTTAAAACCGCAAAATCTCTCGGTCATAATCTTCAGGAGTGGGTTCTATTTCCCAAACCAATCCTTCTCCTAGTTCCAAAATTACTTCTAAATACAACATATCTACAGCAGTTGTTGCCGTATCTTGATTATTTTCAAAAGTTTGTAAATCTTCCGTTAATAGTCGGAGCTTAAACCCAGCCGGAATTTGACCATCAACAGTTGTACTTCGCAATTCAAAACGCCAAACATAATCCTCAGAAGCGCTTTTAGGGAAAATGCGTAACTCGTATGTTTGCTGTGCAACTATTATTTGCCGAGACAAGCCGAGAACTGGTTCTGCACTCCGCATTCCGGCAGGTACTACAACGAATTCTCTTTTTTCCCATCCCCACTGTTGAGCTAAATTAGTTACTCCTGTCTGCAACCATTGCGGAATCGATTGCTGTATGGCTAAACCCTGACGCAGTTCATACAACTTTTTTCGCCAACCGCTATGTGCCAAGAGCGCACCCCAGAGTGAAAATGGAACTGCTAAACGTGGGAATTTTACATTGCGATCGCCTAATCTTTCTAAAAGGTTTTCTGCCTGGGTTTTGCCAATCGGATCTAAAGGTGCAATCTCAGCACGTAAGGCTTCTGAGCTATCGAGTTGGCGTGTAACCCACAGCACATTAATATCTGGAATTAAATCTTCACTTTCCAAACTGTAAGTGCGATCGCCAGCATCATAAACCCCTTTTGTTTTCAGAATTTGATGGGTTGTGTAACCAAAAATCTTTATCCAGCCATCATCGGGATTAACTTGTACTGCTATGTAATAATCAGCAATCCACTCAGGTATATCTACCCATTCTTGCGGTACGCGCAACTCATCGTCATCCATTGCCAGGGTGGGAATTAATACCAGGCGATCGCGATCGAAAGTAATAGCTGTGCCATTGACTACTTCCCAAAAACTCGGCAATGCCGCACTGTGAGGATAAACCCTGGCGCTGGGAGCAATTTCCTCTTTAAACCAAGGCAAAAATGCTTGCAAGCATTTTTGATTTATCCACCCGCGTTGACAAGCACCAGCTGTTGAGTATGGTTGTTCTTGCACTTCTGGAGATTGGGTAATTTCCAAGTATAAATGCTGTGAGTCAATGGTGAATGGGTGAGGTGGGTTCAACATAGGGACTTCCAAGTAAAAAAATATTCAATCGCAGAGGGAGAAGGGGGACAAGGAGGACAAGGGGGACACAATACGGTTTCGGTTATGATCCCCCCGCCTACGGCGACCCCCCTTAAGAAAGGGGTAAAAGAGGCTTGGAAGCCCTCCAATTTATCGGGGGGTTGGGGAAATCTTCAAAATATGAAAATGTTAACCGAACCGTATTGCAAGGGGACAAGGGGACAAAGAAGAAAGAAGTCTAGTTGAGTAGACAAATTGGATAATTTATTTTTTGGAGTTCCCATAAATAATTTTAGAATGGCTCCATATAAAGACCATGTTAGGGAAAGGGGAGGCATTGTGGGGAAAAGGGTAAAGGGTAAAGGTATGGAATTTTCCCTTACTCAGTAACCTTTAACATGCACCCCAACATCAAGGCAAAAGTAACTTTTGCAAGATGTCTACTGAATTTGGGTCTGGCTATATTGGACTTTGAGCCATTCCTCTAAACTTGTGTTTATGGCATCTACTACGTCGGATTTCGGGGAAATATGCAAGGTGTTTTGACTCCATTGTGTGAGAGTCAGGAGCAATGACTTTTTAATGCTGCTCAGGCGACGAGAAACAGTATATTGCTTCATTTCTAACTGGGCAGCAATTTCTTGTTGAGTCAGTTGTTGAACGTAGTAAGCTTGTAGTACTTTTTGGGACTCAGCATCGAGTGCAGCGATCGCTTTGTGCAAAACTTGGTTTAACTGAGCTTGCTGCGATCGCATATTCACAGCTTCTTCCTGCTCAATAATTTCCGTTAGTAAAGATGTTTGCAAATCTACAGGCAGTATATCTAATAAATTACCTTCATCTTCTTTGAGGGGAGCGTCTGCGGAAACAAACTTAGGATAAAGGAAATTACGGGCAGCTTTAGCAGCAGATAATACCCAGGTTTCTATGGTTTGCTGATTGACTGCGGTAGTGGGCGAACTTAATCGACTGAAACGTTCTGCATTATAAAGATGACTAATAGCCTCCCAAGTTTGAGCATCTGGTTTGGTCAGCTGACGAATTTTTGTATTATCACCCGTGTAGAGTTCCTTAAAGCATTCCCAGGCTAAAACATAACTCTCGATGCTTTCTTTGTTAAATCCGGCATTTTCTAATGACCGCACTAGTCGTTTGCGGCTGAGTTTGTGCAATAATGCCCAGTCTGAGCAAATGTCTGCTTCCCGTTGTAAGCGCACTGCATCTTTGATAATCGATTCAAAAGTTAATTGTGCGTAAGCTTTTAAATGCGAACTGTATTGAGGATTGAAAGTTTTGAGTATTTTGTTAATATGAGCGATCGCCATCTGAAAACAATCGGCTACAGACGACTGCGTGGAAAAGTTGAGGGCGAATTTCCTGGCAGTCCAATAGCACACCTCTTGTAAATAAGCAGAAATATGTGCAAGTGCCACAGCACTAGATTGAGTCTGCCAAACTCTATACCAGTAAAGCGCCCAAAAGGTATCTGATTTCTCAGTTGACGACTCCTCCAGGCAAAATTTCATACTACGTCGCAGTTTGGCATCTGTTGCCCAACCACTAAATTGATCTAGATCGAATTGCACAAACGTAGAAAAGATTTCAATAATGCCCTGTCGGGGTTGCATGGAATACTTGCCGTTGTTTGAAACATAGCTGATTACAATTATACAGCCAGAGGTACAAAAGCTAATTCCTTGCTGCGTAAGGATTTTACAGATTTTTCCAAAACTTTCTTATCCAAATGCATAAAAACTAAAAGTCATCGTAGAGAGTGATATGCAGAGAAGTTCATTTAAAAAGATGCTTTCTTTGGGGACTAGCGGAATCATTGAATAAGTTCGTCAAATACAGAACAAAATTTCGATAGTTACAACCGCAAATTTATCCCACAAATATGCAACTTCTTAAAAGTTACCTAATTATCTCTGCATCACCTAATTAACCAACATCAACAACAAAAGGAGTCAAAAATGACTGTCTACGATGATATCGGTGTTCTGCCTTCTACCCCTGTTACCCGCAATGACTTTAATTTAAATGTTTTAGATTCCACTGATGTCTTTGAGTTCAGAATTGACACCACCCAAAACATAAATTTGTCTCTGACAAATATCAGTGCTGGTGATGATGCCGATTTGCGCCTTTATCAAGATAACGGTAACGGTTTCTTTGATACAGGCGACCAACTAGTTGATTCTTCCAGAAGAGGAAGCAACCAAGATGACTTCCTTAATCGTCGAGCAGACGCAGGTACTTATTTTGCCGAAGTCAGTCGCTTTAGCACTTCATCAGGCGATGTAAGTTACAATTTAGCCTTGTCTGCAACTACACCAAATTCGACAAGTGGTTTCAGCAATCTTTTGCCTAGAGAGTTTGCACTTGGTGACTTGTCAGGTGATGTTACCCGCTTTGGGACAATAAGTAATACCAACACCACAGATACTTACGAATTCTCTCTGGGATTATTTGAGGGTGTCGACATTACACTAAGCGGACTCCAAAGTGATGCTGACATCCGACTGATTGCGGACTATAACAACAATCGTATTGTTGATGTAGGCGAGGAAGTTGCACGTTCTACTAGGGGTGGTATTACATCGGAATTAATTTCCAACACTAATCTTTCTGGTAATTACTTCTTGCAGGTCAATCAATTTAGTAGTATACAGACTGCTTACACCTTAACTTTTGACCAATTTACCACCACCGATGCTTAAGTTTAGGCATTAGAAGTGATAGGCGGTAATTGAAAGCATTGTAAGGTAATGCTCTCAAGTGTACGTAAATAGTCTTGCGGCAGAGAATCATACTTTAACTTTGCCGCTTTATTCCAAAAACGATCACTGCACTTATCAAATATTTCAACAAAATAGTCTTGAAATATGACTAAAGCTTTACAACAAATAAGCGATGTCTACGACAGGCATAGCTGCATCTCGGTCTTACCTAAAGAAATTATCCCATTTTTGGCTAGTTACAACCTGATTGGGCAATTGTTATCTCAGAGCATTATCGAATCTGCGATCGCACCAATCACCTGCACACAAGCAGAAACATCTCATGCTCTAGAGCAATTTTATCAGCATTGGGATTTAACAAGCGAGCAAAAAATCCAAGATTGGTGTTCGCGTTATTGTCTGACTCAAGAGCAATTAGAACTTTTCGCAACCCGAAAGCTCAGAGTTGAAAAGTTCAAGCAAATAACTTGGGGACATCAACTAGAATCTTACTTTATCAAATACAAAAAACATTTTGATAAAGTCATTTATTCTTTAATTCGGACTGAAAATAGAGAAACTGCCAACGAACTATTTTTCCGAATTACAGAAGGGGAACAGTCATTTGCTGAACTAGCGCGTGAATATTCTCAAGGGGCAGAAGCTGATACAGGCGGCATCGTCGGCCCAGTAGAACTTGGTACTATTACTCCCAATTTTGCTCAGTTACTTTGCACAAGGCAAGTGGGTATAGTTCAACCACCCATACCCTTTGGAGAATCATGGATCATTTTACGTGTGGAAAAGTTTATAACTGCACAGTTGGACAATTTTATGCGCCAACGATTACTGCAAGAAAATTTTGAAACTTGGTTTCAACAGCAAGTAAATCAACTGTCACCGGAAGAAAAAACCTGGATGTGAATCATACCAATTCAAAATTAAAATTTTCAACTACTCTTCTTCTATCACTCTCTGGAAAATATTATGATATCGAACTCTATCGGGTAGACTAATCTGCAATTATCAAGTTGATTTACTGATTTGAATTTCCGAGGTTAGATTGTCCTATCTCGATTCAGATCGAAGAGCTAACTACTCAAAAATCTGAGCTAAAAAGTTGAATACAATATAACGTCGGGGCAAGTGCCCCGATTTTTTCATGCATAAGGATTTGACAGCTTTTTCAAAATTTTTCCGTTCTTAGTGCATAAAGACTAAAAGACATCGTAGAGAGTGATATGCAGAGAAGTTAATTTAGAAAAATGCTTTCTTTGGGGAATAGCGGAATCATTGAATAAGTTCGTCAAAAACAGAACAAAATTTTGATGGTTACAGCCGCAAATTCACCCCACAAATATGCAACTTTCTAAAAGCTACTTAATTAGCTCTAGACGATCTAATTAACAAGTTAGGCTAATCTGCAATTCTTAAGTGTATTTAGTAACTTACAATCAAGGATAAAACTCATGTCAAAAATTATTTCTACTAACGCCGCTGTTGTTGCTCAAGAACAACTTTTCACTAACCTAACACCAGAAGAAGCGTCTGTCATTGAAGGAGGATATAACCTCTATGTAAGTAGTATAATTTGCCTGAAAGATGGTGCAGATACTTTTAGCCAGGATGATGTTTATGCTAACGTCACTGTTGATGAGATAACCAGTAGACTCGATGTAGGTGGTATGAGTGCAGGAGATGGTAAAAATCTCGGTTGGGAATTTAACTTTTTTGAAAATGCAGAAATCAGCTTTTTCGATAGTGATTGGCCAGATTCTGACGACGCTCTAGGCGGTTTTTCCGTCTCTGGCCCAACAAACGGCATACAAAGAACTACTATCAGTGGGGGCGGTTCTAGATACAGAGTATCTTACTCAGTCAGTTGAGGAGATTACAAACCGACCTGAGTAGTACCATTTTGGATTTTAGATTTTGGATTGTAAAAGAGTTAGTGACTAAGCTTTTGGGCGATCCATATATCGCAATCATTTTTCAAATTGGTAGAAGTTTCCAGAAATAGCTCAGTATTCGGATGTCTAGGTTTGACCAACTAAATATCATCTTTAGTCGGGGATAAAACCCCGACTTCTCTTTTTATATTAGCTTTTGTATTGACAATAAAATACCAAATAGTCTTTCAACATCAATACGCTTGGGTTAGCGTCAAAAACCTTAAGTTGTTTAGTAGCGTGGTAAGCTTAATTTATTGGGTTGAGTAGTTATGTTAATGATTGAATTTTGGTTTTTATGAGTTTTTTAAACCCAACATTTTAAGCATGTCACCTAGTAGGTTAGCTTGAGGAACGAAACCCAACACTTCCTTGATTGCCTAAGCATTTTACAGATTTTTCAAAAAATTTTCTGATTTAAGTGCATAAAGATTAAAAGTCATCGTAGAGAGTGATATGCAGAGAAGTTCATTTAGTAAGTATCACGAAAAAGATGCTTTCTTTGGGGACTAGTTGAATCATTGGATAATTTCAGCAAATGCAGAACAAAATTTCGATGGTTACAGCCGCAAATTCATCCTGCAAATATGCAACGTGTCAAAACTTACCTAATTCTCTTTGCATAATCTAATTAAACAAGGAGAAAAACCATGTTAAATATCGACAGCATCACTTCTACTTCTAACTCTTCTGTTGTTAGTCAAGAACAACTGTTCACCGAATTAACTCCCGAAGAAGGAGCAATTCTTGAGGGAGGAAAATATATAGTTTTAATTAGAGATGCCGGTCCAGCTAGGGCCAGCTTGCCTGCCCAGGGTCCCGATAATGCTTTTGCTCTCACCATAGCCAACCCGACGGTTCTTCAAATAACAAATAGCACTAAGTACAATTTGTTCTATGACTTAGCCTATGATGATCCTAGCGCTGGCAGTAATCTTCCCATTGCCCCAGGACAAGTTTCAGATTTTCTAGGTCTAGATCCAATAGCCATAGCAAGTTGGGATCTTAGTCTACTGCTACCAGGGGTACAAAATCAGACTCAGGAGCTAGCACCAGGAAGAAGATATGAATTTTACGAAGCCTAACTGAACTGGTTGTCTGACATCCTAAAAAGTCCCTACTCAGTTAGACCTAATAGTAAAGAGTAGGGTGGACATCTTTTAGCGATCGCAATCGGTGCGTCTTGAGGGACTGCCAAGCGATCGCTCTTATCAACTACTTTTGACTATACCCCAAGCAGTCAAAGGTTTGAATGGAAAAACTAAACACTTAATACAATCGGGTCACAAGACTCGATTGTATTTTCTCGCCAATCATCATACCAGAAGATGAAATACCAAATAGTCCTTTAACACAGTGAAGAAGACTGTGGCGCTGCAAGTCTTGCCACAATTGCCAAACACTACGGACGCACATTTACCCTCAACCGCGTCCGAGAAGCCGTAGGCACAGGTTCTAGAGGAACATCCTTGCTAGGATTGAAGCGGGGTGCAGAAGTACTAGGATTCAACGCTCGCCAAGTTAAAGCCAGTCCCCAAGTAATCGACCAATTAGATCGAGCTCCCTTACTAGCAGTTATCCACTGGAAAGGCTACCACTGGGTCGTATTATACGGGCAAAAAGCCAAAAAATACGTCATTGCTGACCCTGGTGTTGGTATTCGTTATCTTACCCGTCAAGAGTTAATGGCGGGTTGGGGTAATGGCGTAATGCTGCTGCTGACTCCAGACGACAGTCGTTTTTATCAACAAGAGTCAGATAAAATTGGCGGTTTGGGAAGATATCTGCAACGGGTTTGGCCTTATCGTTCTATTCTCGCTCAAGCGATCGCCATTAACATCGCCATTGGATTGCTTTCTTTGGCATCTCCTTTTATGATGCAACTGCTCACCGATGATGTCTTAGTCCGAGGTGATACCCAACTACTAACGACTGTGGCCATTGGCGTTATCGCCATGAACTTAATTAGAAGCGCCATTAGTTTAGTCCAATCTCACCTTATCGGTCACTTTGGTCAAAGATTGCAATTAGGATTAATTCTAGAATACGGACGCAAACTCTTACATTTACCCCTATCCTACTTTGAAGGACGACGCAGTGGGGAAGTTGTCAGCCGTATTGCCGATGTCAAGGCCATCAATAATTTAGTTTCCCAAATTGTCCTCGGATTACCCAGTCAATTCTTTATTGCGGTAATTTCCTTGGGTTTGATGCTCTTTTACAGTTGGGAACTAACTCTAGCTTCTATAGTTGCATTTATGGTTGTCACGGGTGTTAACCTGCTTTTCTTACCCGCGATGCGGCAGAAAACCCGAAATTTAATTGTTTCTGGTACAGAAAACCAAGGCTTTTTAGTAGAAACATTTCGCGGCATCCAAGTATTAAAAACTACCCAAGCCACTCCCCAAGCTTGGTCAGAATACCAAGGAAATTATGGTCGCCTTGCCAATTTGGGCTGGAGTATGATGAAACTGGGACTGTATAGCAGTACGGTTACTGGTATTCTTTCCACCTTCATTAGTATTGGCATCCTTTGGATGGGTAGCTATTTAGTCATTAATCACAACTTAACAATTGGTCAATTAATGGCATATAACGGCATGAGTGGCAACTTTCTTGGCTTCTTAGGTGCTGCCATCGGCTTAGTAGATGAATTTATCACAGCCCAGATAGTCCTGCAACGCATGACAGAAGTGATTGACGCTACCCCAGAATCCGAGAATGATTTTAAAAAGCCTTGGGCAGAAATTCCTGGTCATGCAGATATTACTTGCACTGAACTTAACTTTCATCATGCAGGTAGAGTTGACCTTTTACAAGATTTTTCCTTAACTATTCCTGGCGGTAAAGTTATTGCTTTAATTGGCAAATCTGGCTGTGGTAAAAGTACCCTGGCAAAATTGCTGACTGGTTTATATAAAGTTGAATCTGGCAATATTCGTTATGGTTTTTATAATCAGCAAGATTTATCTTTAGAATGTTTGCGTCAACAAGTGGTATTAGTTCCCCAAGAACCCCACTTTTGGAGTCGTTCGATTATTGATAACTTCCAGTTTAGCTATCCCCATATTAGTTTTGAAGAAATTGTCAAAGCTTGTCAAATTGCAGGTGCAGATGAATTTATTAGCAAACTCCCTGATAAATATCAAACTGTTTTAGGAGAATTTGGGGCAAATCTTTCTGGTGGACAACGCCAAAGATTAGCCATAGCCAGAGCCATAGTTACTCAGCCACCGATCTTAATTTTAGATGAATCCACGGGGCACTTGACCCAGTAAGTGAAAGACAAGTACTAGATAGACTTCTATCGCATCGTCACAATCAAACGACTATTTTAATTAGTCACCGTCCCAAGGTAATACAGAGAGCAGATTTAATTGTATTTTTAGAGCAAGGACGCTTAAAAATCCAAGGGACACCAGAAGAATTGCGCTCTTTACCTGGCGAACATTTAGATTTCTTAGATGATATTTTTACTTATCATAATGGGTTAACGCTGATATCTTCCCCGGCTCATCATAACGGTAAGACTGCCACTGTTAATTAAGAGAATTCGTAATTCGTAATTTGTAAAACATTATGGTTAGCAATACAAATTTTCTCCCCCCAATTCAAACAAACGAATTTCTCCCACCAATTACTCGTTGGACAACATGGGGCGGCATGTTTATTCTCTGCGTTCTCGGATTAGCTGTACCACTTGCGGCAATTTGTAAGTATAAGGTTACAGTCCAAGCACAGGCGGTTGTGCGTCCGGCGGGTGAATTGCGAATTGTGCAAGCGGCGACTGAAGGCCAGGTTATGCACATTTATGTCAAACAAAATCAACTTATCAAAAAAGGAGATGCGATCGCAACTATTGATGACTCCCGCCTACAAACCAAAAAAAGCCAATTGCAAACTAGTATTCAACAATCTAAGTTACAACTAGTGCAAATCAATGCCCAGATTAGTTCCCTTGATAGCCAGATTCGAGCCGAAACTGACCGCCTTAACCGGATTATTACTGGCGCTCAAGCGGAATTGAGCGGTCGCCGTCGGGAATACCAAGATAAAAATCTCACCGCTGTTTCCGAACTTCAAGAAGCTGATGCTAACGTCAAAATTGCTGAGAAAGAATTGCTGGCTGGGGAAGCACAGTTAAAAACAACACAAGCAAATCTCCATGCTGCTGAAGCTGCTTTGGGTGTAGCCCAGTCAAAACAGAAGCGATATGAGAGTGTAGCTAACCAAGGGGCGCTATCTCAGGATCAATTGGAAGAAGCACAATTATCTGCCAGACAGCAAGAGCAAGCGGTAAAGGCACAACTTGCAGCAGTAGAGGCGCAAAAACAGACAATTGAACGGTTACAACAAGCGGTATCTGCTGTGATGGCCAGAAGACAACGCGCCCAAGTTGCCGTAAATCCAAGTAATGCAGCTGTAACTGTTGCTACTGAGCGAATTGCTCAAGAAAAAGCCGGAGGGGAAAGCAACAAAGCAACATTAGAAAAAGAACGCCAAACCCTAGTTAACCAACGGATTGAAATTGAAAAGCAGTTAGAGCATGATACTAGCGAACTCAAACAAGCCAAAATAGATTTAGCTCAAACCGCGATCGCAGCTACCGCCGATGGTATCATTTCCCAACTCAATCTGCGAAACCCAGGTCAAACTGTGCGTGCTGGTGAGGAAGTATTGCAAATTGTCCCCACTGATGCACCTCAAATTTTGAAAGCTGCCGTGGCATCTGAAGATCAAAGTAAGTTAAAAATTGGTCAAAAAGTCCAAATGCGGGTTAGCGCTTGTCCCTACCCAGATTATGGTACTCTGAATGGTCAAGTGCAGACGATTTCTCCAGATGCGATCGCTCCTCAAAAGAATGGCACAAATACATCGATGAATGGGACTACTAGCCCAAAAGCTACTGCGCCTGGTGCTTTTTATGAAGTCACAATTGAACCGGAAACTCTGGTTTTAGGTCAAGAGAAAAACCAGTGTCATATTCAATTGGGTATGGAGGGTAGGGTTGATATTATTTCCCGTGAAGAAACTGTGCTGCAATTCTTTCTCCGTAAGGCGAGGTTGATTAGTGATTTGTAACTTTTAAAATACAGCAACCTACTGGTAGCATCAGCGTATAGGATTGATAAATATTAATTTTCCGGCTTTTGCTAATGAACAATGCATTTGGTAGCTGGCAAGAATGGCTAACAGTATTCATCTATCTAGGTTTTACCGTCTTGATTATCTGGCGCGTGTTTACCGCCGAGAAGAATTAAAAAAGCTGCATATCATCTCACCAGGGCCTTTTTGCTCAAAAGGCAAAACAGTCCCAGTTTGTTGAACCTTGACTCGTTCGCGACAATTGTAAACCTCTGTAGGTCTTTTTATGCCATCTACGCTAACAATTGCCTTGTATTCCCAATAATTTTTGGCACTTCGGCTGATACTGAGAATGCAAATCTGGTGGCGTAGACCGTCGTAGACAGAGTAATTACGGCATACAGATGCAAAAGCCGGATCTTCCACGGAGAAAGGTAGTATTAATAGCAACATAAATATTATGTATTTAATCCTGCTCATAAAAATTTTTTAATATTATTTGGAAATATTATTAAATTTTTCGACCTTTTGAGTTGATTCAATTACTTTTCCTAAGTTTGACAGACTAGAGATCGCAACTCCATAGCACACAAAGCATGAGAGCAGCAAAAAAGCTCACAATGCTTTATGTGCTATTTTCCGTTAAAGTTTACTAAGCTCAATTGAACCATGCCCAAACGCCTCTTTTACTTTGAGGGTCAACATCTAGTACAACACGGCTTACATCAACCACACATTCCAAATAAATGAAGCAGTTATACTGTATACCTGTTTGAATACGTGAATTTTAAATTTTGAATTCCGCCTTGCGGTAGTAGTGCGTTTGTTCATGTACCATACCCTAATACCAATTCGTAATATCCTGCGGTAAGCCGCACTTAGTGCGTCTATTCAATTGAGAAAGTCAGATTACATCTGGCTGGGTTCCCACCATTTGTATCTGTAGTCTAATTTTGGAAAATTGATATAACAACAAATGTGCAAAAAAAGTCAGTCGTAAGGACGATAAAATTGCAACCAAAAATAAAATTTGAGCAATCTGGGATTACACGCTGTTTTGCAGCAATACTGCTCTTTGGTCAAGTGTGGCTACATTTACTCCAAGGGAAAACCTACTATCGCAAGATTTTGCAACATCTTGTTACCGCTGGGCCAGGTTCTATCTCTCCAGTTCTCCTTGTCAGCGGTTTTGCCGGAATGATTTTTACTATTCAAACAGCGAGAGAATTACTACGATTTGGCGCTGTTGATGCAGTGGGAGGTGCTTTTGCCTTAGCTTTTTGTAGAGAATTAGCTCCAATTTTGACCGCTAGTATTATGGCGGGACAAGTAGGTTCTGCTTTTGCAGCGGAAATAGGTGCAATGCGAGTCACCGAACAAATTGATGCACTTTATATGCTCAAAACCGATCCAATTGATTATCTAGTACTTCCTAGAGTAATTGCTTGTTGTTTGATGGTGCCTTTGATGACGATTTTGGCTTTAGTTACAGGCATCATTGGCGGAGTTTTTGCCGCATCAAAGTTTTACCAAATTATTCCCGAAACATTTTTAGAATCAGTCAGAAATTTTTTAGAACCGTCAGATTTGTTTATTATTTTGCTAAAAGGGTTTATTTTTGGAGTGCTGGTTGCTGTCATTGGCTGTAGTTGGGGTTTAACTACTAGAGGGGGAGCAAAAGAAGTAGGAGAATCGGCAACAAAAGCAGTTGTTACTAGTTGGGTATCCATTTTTATTATGGATTTTTTCCTATCTCTACTGCTGTTTGAACAGCCTGCATTTTGAACCCAAGTAAGTATTGAACAAAATTCCCGACTTTTTCAGAAATTGGGAATTTAAGCTACACAGGAAATTGTAGGTAAATAGTGCTGCTTCTAAAGGATTGGCACAACCCAACCCAGGCATGGCTTGCTTTTTCGGGTATACTTCATCACGTTAACAGAATGTGGGAATATATGAACTTGTAGATTAGCGCACCCAAAGCTAAACCTCCCAATGAAAAGATAGAGGCAGTCGAAAAAGCTAACCCTTTTCTAAGACCCGCTCTTTGAAAGTCTATCCTGAGTAATATAGTCGCTGAAATAATGAGTAAAGTATCAAGAAATATCCGAAACCAGGCAATCATAATAAAGAATAAGAAAGCTGCTAAGACGGCAACAGCAAAAGCCCTGGTATTTGATTGCAGAAAAATACTGTAGTAATATGTAATCTTTGGCCAAGGAGCGGTCAACGTTATGATTAAAAGCAAGATACCAATTACAGTTGCCACCCACACAAATATAGGAGCACGTGTTTCTGATATTACCCAGCCCAAAGTACTGTAACTCAACAGTACTAGCGCTAGGGACACCCAAGGAACTCTTTTCAAAATTGACATGGGTTTATATTTCTAGTACAGGGTTAAGGTCTTATCGCATAAATAAGTTTACTAACTCAAGACTTTATTTGGCTTGAGGATTTGCTTAGTTTACGAAAATTGTCCTTCCTTAAGCATATCCCAGTATCAAAGGAGTTGTTTACGATACGGGTATCAGTGAGATCGCAAACTAGAAGTTCTTACAGATAAAATTATATAGATTTTGAATATATGGCTTAAACTAGTAAGTTTAGCATCATATTTTATAACTTCAATCAATAGACTTTTATGCTATTTACAAGAAAGCTAAACAAGTTTGTCGAGAATTGCGGTACAAAGTAGTTAAAGATTTGTAAACTGTTAGCAGCCGAGTAGCCGCGTGTCACATCTTGTTAAGGAATTATCATGAAACAACTTATTATTGCTGAACGCGTATGCCTCATTGGTCATATCGCGTCAAAAGCCTTTGGACTGGTAGGGATGCTACTGGTAGTACCTAATGCCGAAATAATTTTCAACTTATCGCAGGTAGGAGAAACTGCCGTACAGTTAAGTATGGCTGGCGGGGGTGTAGTTGATATCATCTTAGGGACAATAGCTGTCTCTATTTATGCCTACCGGACTTTGGGATTCGGAACTTGGCTAGCATTTATGCTACCAGCTATGTTTATCTCTTTGGGGAGTGAACTACTGGGAACTAGTACAGGGTTTCCATTTGGCGATTATAGCTACTTGAGTGGTTTGGGTTATAAAATTGGTGGGCTAGTTCCTTTCACAATTCCTTTATCTTGGTTTTATGTTGGGCTGTCGTCTTACTTAATTGCGAGAACTGGTTTGAAAGTGGCTCAAAAACCCAGTTGGGGTCGCCATATTGCTGCAATAGCCGTTGGTGCTTTGCTCTTCACTTGCTGGGACTTTGCCCTTGAACCGGCTATGAGTCAAACTTCTCTGCCTTTCTGGTATTGGGAACAACCAGGAGCTTTCTTTGGAACACCTTACCAGAACTATGTAGGTTGGTTTGGTACTAGCGCTCTGTTTATGAGTGTGACAGGATTATTGTGGAGAAATACCTCGATTCAATTAGAGCGATCGCAACTAAATCTGCCTTTAGTCGTTTATTTAACTAACTTTGCATTCGCCGCTGGACTCAGTTTGGCCGCTGGATTCTTTATCCCTGTGTTACTTGGCTTATTGCTAGGTGTAATTCCGGCTATGGTGTTGTGGTCAAGGAGTTCAACCACATCGGCTCAAGTTACTGTTGAACCAGTAACCAAAGAAGTATCAGTAGCAAAGGTTGAAGTTGCCTTGAAATAAGTCTAGAAGTTAGGGGGTGGGGAGGCGAGGGAGCAGGGGAGAAATCAATTCAAAATTCAAAATTCAAAATTCAAACATTTTAGAACTTCTGTCTCCTGCCTCCTCTTTCCCAATGACTAATGACTAATGACTAATGACTAATGATTAATGACAACGCTTTGATAGTAGAAAACGCTATCTCTCTTTTATTGCTACTTATCCAAGTACCAGCAACGGCGATTCTGTTTTCGCGCCTGTTAAAAGGGCCAAGACGCCATCCTCCAATAGAACCCCAACAACCGACACCTGAGCTTTTGGGTAGGGTTAGCATCGTTGTTCCCACGCTGAACGAGGCGCTTCGCATTCGCCCTCTGTTGGCTGGTTTAAGTCAGCAAAGCTATGAAGTTCGGGAAATTATGGTTGTAGATAGTAAATCGAGTGATGGCACCCCCGATTTAGTCAAAGCTTCACAGCAGAAAGATCCGCGCTTTCGCGTGATGACAGATGATCCCTTACCCTCTGGTTGGGTGGGGCGTCCTTGGGCGTTGCATAACGGTTTTCTTTATAGTTCAGACGCTAGTCAGTGGTTCTTGGGACTGGATGCTGATATCCAACCGCATCCTGGTTTAGTTGCTGGGTTGTTAAAGACGGCCGAAGCACAGGGCTACGATTTGGTTTCTCTTTCACCCCAATTCATCCTCAAATATCCTGGGGAATGCTGGCTACAACCGGCTTTGTTGATGACTTTGCTTTACCGATTTGATCCAGCGGGGATCAATACAGAGCAACCAGAACGGGTAATGGCAAATGGGCAGTGTTTTTTGTGTCGTCGCTCCGTTTTAGCTGCTGTAGGTGGTTATAGCAGTGCGAGTAATTCTTTTTGTGATGATGTCACGTTGGCACGCAATATTGCTATCCAAGGTTATAAGGTGGGCTTTTTAGATGGCGCAAAGGTATTAAAGGTAAGGATGTATGAAGGGGCAATGGAGACGTGGAAAGAATGGGGGCGGAGTCTCGATCTTAAAGATGCAACTTCTCGCTCTCAGTTGTGGGGAGATTTATGGCTACTCGCATCTGTTCAAGGTCTACCGCTTTTAATTGTCCTGACTTTTTTGTTGATTTCTCCCCCACTCTCCTACTTGCTACAGACGCGATTAATCGCGTCTCTACCCACTCCCGCACTCCTGCTGCTGGGACTGAATTTATTCCTATTGGTGATTCGCTTTGCGATGCTAATAGCGATCGCACCTTCTTACGATCGCACAAACGCTAAAGGTAGCTGGTTATTTTGGCTTTCCCCTTTAGCCGATCCCTTAGCTGTGCTACGAATCTTTTTATCTGCATTCCGCACCCCACGCGAGTGGCGAGGACGCAAGTATAGTGCTGAGTTGTGAGTTGTGAGTGCTGAGTAGAGAGTAGGGAGTAGGGAGTGAGCAGTGAAGAGTTTAGAGTGAGGAGTTAAAAATTCAAAACTCAGCACTCAGCACTCCCTTACTCTTCTTCACCTCCTACTCGATCCCCGCGTTCCAATTCCCAAAGAATTTGATTTCCTTCACGGCGTACCCGTGACACTATCCAATTTCGCCAGCGCCATTGATCTCCACGACTGGTGACAGCACTGGCGTGGACATCCATCAAGTCTGCTAATTCAGAACTGGTGATTAAGTAGCCTTTTTCAGAAATTTCGTCAGCTATACGCAGAGTTTCGACCAAGCTGCGGAGTTGCGAAACCCTCATTTCTAGCGGTTTTTCATCGATCACGGCCGCAGTTGGCCCAGTTGATGGTTCCATAACGGTTATTTCTGGTGCAGAAGTACTGATTTCTTGCGGACTTTGGTTAGTTATTCGAGAGTTTTTTTCATAATCAGCTACTTTTGCTACATTTAGTTGATTTTGGGAAGGTAAAGATTTATAAAAATCTGTGGAAGATAATTGTTGTAGGGAAGGGGTTTTGCCACTTGCATAAGTGCGAGCGATCGCATCACAACGTTCGTTACCTATGTTACCAGAATGTCCCCGAACGTATTGCCATTTTACTTGTTGGGTATTGAGTTCATCTAAGGTTTCTAAAAGGTCTTGGTTTTGGACGGGTTTACCATCTGACTTTTTCCAGCCTTTGTTTTTCCAGCCTTTCACCCACTTGGTAACACAGTTAATCAGGTATTCGCTATCGGTATGAAGGGTGATGGGTTGGGCTTGTTGAGATGTTTGCAGAAATTGAAGGGCGGCGATCGCAGCTTGCATCTCCATTTTATTATTAGTGGTATGAGGGGATGCATCGCCCATTTCGTGGATTGAGCCGTCGCTGAAGTAGACGACAACACCCCAACCGCCAGGGCCAGGATTCCCGGTGCAAGCACCATCGGTGTATATGCTTTGAATTATGGGTTGGGTGGACATGTTTAGAGTATCAAACCGCGAAGGCAAGAGTTATTAGCGGCGAATTTTTTAACAATATCCAGGCTATTATACTGATAAAAACTCTTAATTCTGACTCCTGACTTCGGAATTCTTCTTTAATCCTCATCATCAGGCAAATTTTCCATTTCTTCAGTAATTAGCGTCTGAAAATCTTCGTCACAATGATTATACAGATGAACCGCAGCAGCTAGGAGTTCTGCTAGAATTTCAGCTTGTTGGTTCGCAGTCAAACTAGTTAACTGTAGCTGGTTAATTAAGGCTTGTACTTTCAGGCATTCTATACCTAATTCAGCAATCAAGGTACTAAGGGTTGAATTGGTTATTGCAAGAGGGCGATCGCTAATCTGCATATTTATTGTCCCAATCTTTTACGCGCTTGTTGGATTGCCTTGTCAAAAGCACGAATCTCTTTTTCCCAATGCTTAATTAGACCTTCGTCAGCAAAACTCTTTTCTGATTCCAGTCTAATATGTTCTTGATGTTCAGTAATTCTTTTAGCTAAAGATTCAATTGCCTTTTGATGGTGCTTTTTACCCATTACTCTGAACGATAAGCAACGCGGAGACTTTGGATTAAAATCACTAAAGATGCGATCGCCATTAACCCACCCCAAAACCAGTAAGGTAAAAGCAAATATCGCTGTATTTGCGCTGTATCAGAAGCACCAAGAGGACCAGCAGAACTACTAAATAGATAATCAAGTTGATGGTAGGTACTTACACAAGCTTGTACGCCCAGAAATTGAATGACAAACCCTTGCGCCCAGCGAGGTGCTCTCAGGGCAATACCTAAGATTATTAAACCCAGTAAAGGAATTGCTACTAATCCAAACCAGGAACGCACCCAAATTAATGTGGACAACAGCAAAAAACTTCCTAAAATTTTTAAACACAGGGTAGCTGCTGTAAAACTGCGGGAAGCCAAAATTAAAGCTGCACCGGCAAGAGGCGGCCCCATTGGACCGGCTGCGGCAATTATTGCTGGGCCAATTGGCCCCAATGACGACCGGATGCCATAAGTTGCGACACCAGAACCATTGCTAAAAATCTGCAACTTCTGAAATTGTCCCCCTAATAGCAGTGCCATTAAACCGTGACCCATTTCATGAAACCAAGTTGCCAAAATTGTAAATGGGTATAAGATATAATCTCCTCCTGGTACTTGCCACAACAAAGCAGTTGCGATCGCTGCTCCAACTAGCCAGGTTAGCCCCATACGCTCAACAACTAACGGGGCTTCTTTAGTCAGCAAAGGTTCAAAATTTTTGTTTGATTTGCTCATAAGTTACTCAATTTTAGATTTTAGATTTTAGATTTTGGAATTAAGATTATCCCCCGATTAATTCGTGGGGCATTCAATTTTGGATTTTAGATTATTCCTTCAATTTAATCTTGACAGTATATTTTCATCTATCCTAATGTAATTATTGAGGTATTAGGGTTGCTGAGAAATGCAACAATTCGCACCTCAAAGCGACGGCTGTAAACTATGGCGCCATCAAAAACAACATAGCCATCCGTCGCTTGTATGATGCGGTTCAAGTAGTTTATCCTCCAAAATGGATATCGGAGGATGGGCAGAAAATACTTAAACCGATGTCACAATTGAGTGAGAATCAGTTAAGCAAGTTGAAACAGGAATGTCATTAAGTCTCCTTTACCCAAGCTGATGCGATCGCCTGGTCGCAAGCGATGACGGTTCCCTGGTAAAAGTGGCAAATTATTAATGTAAGTGCCATTAGAACTTCCTACATCCTCTACATAATGGGCATCTCCCTCGACGCGAATATCTGCATGAATCCGCGAGACAATTTCGGAATTGGGAAACCCTGAAACATCTATATCTGGAGGAATTCGGTCATTAGGCTTGCCGATATGAATCACAGAGAAATTTTGCGGCAATTCAATTAAGCGATCGCTTTGAACGTGGATTAACCGCGCTGTAACCTGCTGCAATTGCGTTCTGGCAGCAGTTGCAGTTGGTGCTGGTGCTGCTGGCGGGGGTACTTCGGCTTGGGAGGCTGGTGCTGGTTCCACTGGTGGTGGAGTCGGAATACTACTTTGTCCAGAGACTACGGGTTGAGCTACAACGGTTGACACAGGTTCTGGAGGACTGCTTTCTGCAACAGGTGTTTGTGGCACAGGTTCTGGGGGAACTGCCATCTCTGTTGGTGGTAAAGATGATTCTGGAGGATGGGAGTTAGTAGATTTACTCATTCCCAAAGCATCTGGTTGTAAAAGTTCTAATAGTGGATCGGGTGGAACTAACGCTGGCACTTCCACGGGAATATCGGGAGTAACTGTTGTAGCTACTGCGGGATGAACGTGTGGAACACCTGCGGAGTGAAGGTTATAGCCACATTGACCACAGAATGCAGCATCTGCCTGCACAGTTGCCCCACAACTGGGACAATTAGTAGTTGCAGGTAATGGTGTATAACAAGCTTCACATTGGACAGCGCCATCAGGGTTGGGATGATTGCAATTAGGGCAGACGATCATCGATATTTAGCCTTTGTTCAAGATCATCATAAATATAGTTAGGACTGGCAAGCAGAGGGCGGCCCTAGCTTTAGATTCTAGCAATTACTGCTAATGAAACGGTTAGAATAATTCGTAATTGATAATTCGTAATTCGTAATTGCTTTACACATAAATACCCTTGGGTTAAGCAACGAATGTGTTTTCTCTTTTTCATAACCAAGGTTAGTTGCTTTAAAACCTTGATGAATTAATTACGAATTACGAACTACGAACTACGAATTACTAATTACCTATTCAATGTTGAAGTTCCAAACCTGCTGCCGCATCCAGCAGCCACCAAAGTTCTCCTTGGGGCTGAATTAAACGGGATGGGTAAGTGAAGTCATCGGCTACAGGTGCAAAAACTTGCGCTAAAGCTGGTCGTTTATTAGCACCAGCAACCAGAAAAATCACGCTACGAGCAGAGTTGATGAAGGGGTAGGTGAAACTTATCCTGGGGTTTCCGTCTTTATTACCCACAGTCACGAGGCGATCGCGTACTTTCAGAGCCTCTGTATGGGGAAACAAAGATGCAGTATGTGCATCATCACCCATTCCTAGTAATACTACATCCAAGGGGGGAAACTCGACCCCAGAAGAATGGAAAAATTCTTTGAGATGTTGTTCATATTTGGCAGCAGCCAGTTCTGGATTGGCTTCTAAAGTTGGTACGGGGTGAATGTTAGCCGCTGGGATGTCAACGCGATCTAGCCACGCACGACGCGTCATCAGTTCATTGCTATCGGGGTGATCTGGTGGTACGTAACGCTCATCTCCCCAGAATATATGAATTTTATCCCAAGGCAGTTTTTGAGTAGCAATCGCTTCGTATAACGGTTTAGGTGTACTGCCGCCAGATAAGGCGATAGTAAACTGCCCCCGCTGCTCAATCGCAGTTTCTAACTTGGACAGAATTAATTCTAGCGCTCGTGCAACCAGCGCCGGCTGATCCGGTAGAACTTCAACAGTTTTGTTCATGGCTTCATCATCATATTGCTGGCTTCTGGCAATACAATACCGAACTTATTACAATCCCCCTTTTTAACTTTTGAAACATTTAACATCGTGGATTAAGTAAGCTGGAAAATATAGACCCTCCTTATCACCTTTTACCGTAAGTTGTCAGTAGTGAGTCGTACCAACTACTAACCACTCTAATGATTATTTTTATTTACATCCAGTTACTTGATACTTTGTTGATTCACGCCACAAAGCATACATTTATTAATTCTTATTAAAAATTAATAGAACTAATCGAGCGCAAACAACTTTTCCCAGTCAGGGATCGCTTCACGTTGGGCAATCAACAATTCCTGAATTCCTTTTTGGGCAACATCTAGCAGTTGATCCAACTGAGTGCGGCTAAAGCTGCCTTCTTCGGCTGTTCCTTGGACTTCAATGATTCCCAGATGTTGATTCATCACTACATTAAAATCTACTGTTGCAGCCACATCTTCGATATAATTTAGATCCAAAAATGCCTCTTTCTCCAGTAATCCTACGGAAACTGCCGCTACCTGTCCACACAAAGGCGATCGCTCCAACACGCCTTCTTGCAACAATTTAGAAATTGCATGAGCCAACGCCACAAACGAGCCTGTAATAGCTGTTGTCCGAGTTCCGGCATCTGCTTGCAACACATCAGCATCTACAGTCAGCGTGCGTTCTCCCAGTGCCTCAAAATCCACTGCGGCGCGTAAGCTACGTCCAATTAGACGTTGAATTTCTTGCGTCCGTCCAGATAATTTCAATAATTCCCTTTCTTGGCGTTTTTGAGTAGCAGATGGTAGCATTCGGTACTCAGCAGTTAACCAGCCTTTACCAGTTCCTTCGAGAAACTTCGGAACTCCCTTATTAAAGCTAACAGTACAAAGTACCTGAGTATCACCGCATCTTGCGAGAACAGAACCGGGGGCAAAGCGGGTGAAACTGGGGTGAAAGCTAATCGGACGTAGTTCGTAGGGAATCCGACCATCAGGACGCTGCCAAGCCATTGGAATTGCCTCAAGTTTTACAATACTGCCTTAAGATTACCTTAGTGTTGTAAATCATCATTTTTGCGGCATTGGGCGTTAGGAGTGCTGTTAGCGGAAAGCTAAGGTTTAGCCCGTGCTGAGTCAAGAGTTAGGAGTTAGGAGTTAAGAGTTAAGAGTTAGGAGTTTTATTTATCTCCTTGTCTCCCTCATCTCCCTCATCTCCCTGCTCCCCTGCTCCCTGCTCCCTGCTTCTTCTCTAAGGAACTGAAAGCAGAGTCAAAATATTTTGCTGCACCATCTCTGGTGATTGGTCGCCGTTGATGGTCAACAAGCAGCGACGACGGTCGTAATATTCTAGGATGGGAATGGTGCGATCGTAGAATAATTCTACACGGCGCTGTACGATTTCTGGTTGGTCATCTGGTAGCGATCGCCCCAAGGATCGACTAACCATCACTGCTTCCGGGACTTGGAGATAAATTGCCCAATCTAGCTTTTGCCCTAAATCATCCAATAAAAAATCTAATTCTTCAGCTTGGAAGGCAGTACGGGGATAGCCTTCTAACACCCAATCGCAGTTAATATCTGGTTGTCTGAGGCGAATTCGGATCAATTCAACGATCGTTTCGTCTGGAACTAACTCCCCTTTTTGCATGTAGGGCCGTGCGTGGTAGCCAAGTTCGCTCAAGCTAGCGTAAACCGAAAGAGAAGTCCGAAGATCGGCTTCCAACCATCGAAATTCCGGTAGGGGCTGATTGCCAGATATTGCTTCTCGTAAAATCTCACCTGTGGAAATCAGAGGAATATCAAAGTATCTGCAAAGCCTTTGTGCTTGAGTGCTTTTTCCCGATCCTGAACCTCCCAGAATCACCAATCTCACAACAATTTACTCCTCATCCTGTCAAACTCACTACTAGCTAAGTCTGTTTTGCCTAAACAACCGACAAATTTAACATTTAGCGATTTTTAGGCGTTGTGCCTAGCTTTTTTAAATAATTAGAACTAGAGATTTTATGTTTTCATTTTTACAATTCATTACAGAGGAAAGACGAAAACTTACAGCAGTTAGCGGTTTTATAAACTACATCTAGAGACGTTATATGCAAAGTCTCTACAGGCTTTCGGGTTTTGTCTATGTACTTCATTTACGTGAAATCTGCTGTAAATCAAGCAGAACTCTTGACTTCAATACAAACCTAGTGTTGACTAAGAATGCAATTTGCCAAATCCACCACACCTGTGAAAAACAGATTGATTATACAGGCAAATTTGTCAGTTTTACCGCCAGTAATAACCCTTTACTTATTGTATTTTTTTGAACTTAACTTTATGGTTGCCCAGCTAGAAACTCAAAGTATCAATTCAACCCTAACTCTACCATATCCAGTTGAAGGTCTAGTGCAAGTTTTCACTAGCTCACATCGTAACTTTTTCACGAGTGTGATGGCTCAATCACTGAGAATAGCTGGACAAGGAACGCCAGTATTAATAGTACAGTTTCTCAAAGGAGGTATCCGCCAAGGACAAGATCGACCTATACAATTAGGACAAAATTTAGATTGGATTCGCTGTGATTTGCCTCGTTATATCGATACACCACATTTGGACGATACAGAAAATCAAGCCTTACAAAAGCTGTGGCAGTATACACAACAAGTTGTGTGTGAGAGTAAGTATTCTCTCGTGGTGTTAGATGAGTTAAGTTTAGCGATTAACTTTGGTTTAATTTCTGAAACGGAAGTTTTAGCATTTTTGGCAAAACGCCCTCCCCACGTCGATATTATTCTCACAGGGCCAGAGATGCCAAAATCCCTCTTAGATGTAGCAGATCAAATTACAGAAATCCGTCGGAGTTATCGACCTTAAACAAAATACTTCGTTCGTGCTAATATATCGAGTCGGCTTAAATTAATGTTAGTAGCGAACTTGTGATTAAGAACGATATCTGGATTACTGAAATGGCTCAACAGGGTTTGATTTCGCCCTTTGAGCCGAGCCTAATACGTCACCTTGAGAATTTACCTGTAATTTCATTTGGTCTTAGCAGCTTTGGCTATGACATCAGACTATCACCAGATGATTTTCGCATTTTTAGGCATATTCCAGGCACTGTAGTAGATCCTAAGAATTTTAATCCTGAAAACTTGGAGCGAACAGAACTCCATACAGATGTTAATGGCAAATACTTCATTCTGCCTGCCCACTCCTATGGGCTTGGGGTTGCCCTTGAAAGGCTGGAAATACCAGATAATATTACAGTAATTTGTATAGGTAAGAGTACTTATGCTCGTTGTGGAATAATTGCAAATGTAACTCCAGCCGAAGCTGCTTGGCGCGGTTACTTGACACTAGAGTTATCCAACGCCTCTAGCGCTGATTGCCGCATTTACGCCAGTGAAGGAATAGTACAGTTGATGTTTTTGGAGGGAGAACCATGTGCTATAAATTATGAAGCACGCCAGGGTAAGTATCAAGACCAGCTCAAGGGTGTAACTCTGGCTAAGGTTTAAACTTCAAAAGAATTATTTAGTTTTCTCTCTGCTTTCTTTAGGAAGTGTCTGTACTTCCTGTTTACCTAAAGGCTGCACAATTTGAACTATTGTTAAAACTATGGTTGCAATAGTTAAGATAATAGTAAAATAGGTCTGATTTGTCTCAATAAAATCTCTAACTCTACTTAATAAATCCTTTCTAGAGTTTCCGGCAATTTTTTTAGCGTCTTTTGTATAAGGAATAACTCCTTCCCTGACATCAAGTACATAGAGCGTACAAAAATCTTGTCCTTTCTTAAGTTGAACTGTTCTTTTGCCTAAATTGAAAACTGTGATAGAAAGTTTTCCTTCATATCCAGGGTCTATCTTTGATGAGGTGTTAGATAACCCATCTTGCAGAAGAGATACTTTTGGAACTACATGGCCAAATCTAGATTTGGGAAATTGAACTGATTCAACTGTCTCAATAATGACGGCAGAACCTGGTTGAAGAGATATTGTGCCATTCTCCAACAGATCAGTTTTACCGGAGTCTCTATGATCTCTGTATTCATCACCAACTCTTAAATCATAGCTGGCATTGCTAGACTTCGTATTATGAATTTGTTTGATATTGAGATTCTGTATAAAAATTACATCTCCTTCAAGACCACCAGCTCTCTCGTACTCTTCCCTGGTCTCTACTACTGTTCTATTACTACCATCCAATATAAATGGGATAACACTCATTGTTTTGCTGCTTGTGAAATAGTGTAATTTATTATACTCTATCCCCTTTCCTAGATACTCAATTATTTAAGGTGCTAATTTTACCTTACCTAGATGCTGCTTTTCACACCATTGTGCGATCGCTCTAAATCATACCCAAAAATTAGAGTGCGATCGCTTGCTTTATCCCACTGCAAATTCTGTCAGCTTTTGCATATAAGGAGGCTGATAAGCCAGCACTATATCTTGCTTAGGAATACCATACTCTATTAATTCATTAGCCACGCCAATCTCAGTCCCATCATACTGAATCCAAATCTTACCATCTCGAATATCTAGATGAATTAAACAGCCATAAACTCGACGACGATTTTCCCACCCCGTATTCACAACTTGATAATGATCTTGTTGTACATCAAAAATAGTTTGCCGTTCGATTTCACCATAGGCAGGTTTAACCTGAGCATGAATTGTCAAAACTTGCTGGATGATTTGTCTATACTTTGCTAGTTTATCCATTGTACAATTACCTCATTTTCCGGGTCAAATACTAGCAGTTTCAATTGATATTCATGAATACTCAGTTGTGGCAATTGCCGTGAGAAAAAATCTTCATAAGTTGCTAGCGGAACTGGTAAATAGAGAACTCGCTCTGGTTCTTTTAGTTTTAGTGCAACTCGATAATTTAAACATTGTCCTAAAGCTGTATGAAATTCGGAAATTGCAGAAGGAGCAACAAAACTCTTGATTTATACAGCAATTCTTTCATCTTGTTTTTGGGCAGCAATTAACCGTTTTGCACCCAGAACGATTTGCAGTTGTCCATCTGCTAAATCAATAGAGAGTGGATCGTGCGTAATTGTCCAGCCATCTTTTTGCAAAGCCAATCTAACTAAATTATGGAAAATATCTCTTGCAGACATTCATTAAAATTTTAAGTGTAATAACTTGAAAATTTTATAGTCTAAACTTTCATCATATTTTAGCTCTCAGGCAGGAGTTGGTGCGATCGCTTTATCCTACAAAACATTCCGTAACTCTTGAATTGTATTTGCTACAACAATCTTGCGTAAAATCTCTTTCAATTGCTCTAAGTCAGAAATTTGCGAAATTTGCGACATCAACTCCAAACCATCGCTGCCAAATTTCGCCTCTAAACTTGTTTCGATGCTACAGATTATTCCACGTACTTCTCCTCTTGCTTCTCCTCTTGCTTCTCCTTCTGCTTCTCCTCGTGCTTGTCCCTCACGTAAAATTTCTTGATACCAAGGTGACTCTCTTAAGACTGTCATATCCCACCTCATGATTTCTTGAACTAAAGTACTTTCTAATACAAAGGTTGCAAAAAATGCCAGAACTGTCTCAAGTTGATTTAATTGCTCATCAGCACGCAGCATTCGCAATGCTTCCCTAATTGTAGACTCGTTTTCTCCGCCTTTGAGAATTGGTACAAAGGGAAGCAGCGACGGTAACGGTGTCTCAAAAGCAATATTTACATCAACCTCCCAAAGGTTGATTACGCGGTAATCTTGAATTGCTCTTAAGCCGATAAAATTGGATGCAAAGCTTGTAGGTATTTCGCTGTTGCTGATTTTGAGAATATTAATCAGTACAGGGTACGTTTGTAGTTTATATTTCTCTTCCGCAAGAGCCGCATAAGCACGCATCCGACGCGGCATTTCTGATGTGTAGCGCAATTGTAACTCATTGAGGATGAGAAATTTTCCGTATTGGGGACTTTCAGCCGGAATTACAACATCGCTTTGTCGGCTAATCCATTGGAATTCTGTATTTAAGATTTCGCCTGTAACAATGTCGGGAATTCTTGTCACCCATTTTGCCCAATTATTTGGTGCAAGGCTGATTAATTTTTTAGTGCTAATATCGACAGCTTTGTTCATCAAAAAAATAGATGCGATCGCCCTAAATCAAAGCCAGTAAATCCGATGACAATCGCTTCGCCTTATCCTACCGCAAATTGTGTCAACTTTCAGCCATTATCTAAGGTGCTAACCTGGCTTTACCTAGACGCTGCTTTTCATACCATTGTGCGATCGCAGGTGCCCAATCTTCAAAATGAGGCCACATCATTTCACACAACTTTTGAATTTCCAGTTGAGCATCTTTCTTATTTCTCAGGTCACAAAAATGCAAGAAAGACCTTAAATTGAAACTAACTACAAAATGCTGGCGATAGTCAAAAGGCACTTTACCTCTAGCGTGTTCTTCAGACATTCCACCCTCAAAATCAGCTTTATATCGTTTAGCTGCTTCTAAACACCACTCCAAATCTGCTGCTCGTTGCTCTGGTGAATAGTAATACTTTTTACCTTGTCTATCAGTGTAATAACCAACGGGACGTAGATAAAAAACATCTTCTATGTCTTTCTTACCTTCTACTACGTCAATAAATTGGTTGCCTGTGTACCTAAAAGATTGTACATCAAATGATACTCCTACCCGATGAGTCCGCGCCTGCTGCATCACACTGTGGGGAAAGTAGCCACAATTAAAAACAATCTGGGGATGCTCTAAAGGCCCATAGTGTCCCCTCTCACCTGCTAAAAGCCGCTTAACAATTACTTCGCCGCTTTGTAACTCCGAGGGCCAGGAGTCGCGCTCATCAAACACGAACCCATCGGTATAGTCCTGGTGCATCGCGGCATAAATCACCTGCTGCGGATTTGGTGTTTTGGCAATAACCTCTACTCGAAATCGATGCATTAGCTGTTGGGGAATGGATTGGTGACTGAGATTGCTTAGACAGAGTACTTAGACATGGCTTTGAACTCGATTCATCATCATATCTCTTCTCTGGCTTGGACTTCTAGTCGATTAGATGAAGATACTTTACAAATGTTAATAATTTTGTTACAGTTATTTACATAAACAGAAGACAGGAAAAAATCCATGCGTACAAGCACTGCTATCATTGACGACCAAGGCAAACTGAACAACTTTGCGATCGAGCCAAAAGTATATATAGATGAACAAGGCGATCGCACTGGTTTCACTCCTTATGCAGAAATGCTCAACGGTCGTTTAGCAATGATTGGTTTTGTCTCTCTGATAGCATTAGAAGTATTCACAGGACACGGTATTGTTGGTGTTTTGGCAAATCTGTAAAAACTAATTTATTTAATAACTCTCAAAAAATCATCAGAGACGGTAAATTTACCGTCTCTTATTTTATGGAAAACTTAGTGCTAGAGTGAAAATATACTGATAACAAAAACCGTTAGTTATCAGCGTCAAAATATTGGATGAACTATGGCTTTAGTTACTTCAACTATGTTGCCGCTAGGCACTAAAGCGCCAGATTTTAATCTACCGGAAGTAGTATCTGGAAAGGCAACTTCACTTTCTACCTTTGCAGATAAAAAAGCATTGTTGGTAATGTTTATTTGTCGGCATTGCCCGTTTGTAAAACACGTCCAACAAGAATTAGTGCAGTTAGGAAGAGATTATTTTACAAGTGATTTAGCGATCGTTGCTATTAGTGCTAACGATGCAAAAAATTACCCAGATGATGCGCCAGAGTCGTTACAAGCATTTGTTACAGAACAAGGTTTTAATTTTACCTTATGCTACGACGAGAGCCAAGAAACGGCAAAAGCTTACACAGCAGCTTGCACGCCAGATTTTTTTGTATTTGACGATCGACGCCAACTTGTGTACCGGGGACAATTAGATGATAGCCGCCCCAGTAACGGTAAACCTGTAACAGGTGCAGATTTACGCGCAGCCATTGAAGCAGTGCTAGCGGGTAAACCTGTTACGAGCGAGCAAAAGCCGAGTGTTGGTTGCAATATTAAATGGAAACCAGGAAACCAACCCAGTTATTTTGGTTAAGAGGGATTGGGGATTGGGGATTGGGGATTGGGCATGGGGCATTGGGGATTGGGGATTGGGCATTGTAAAACTTTTCCCTACTCCCTACTCCCTAGTGCCCACACCTATTAATGTTTAATTTCTAAATTTAATATGTAGTATCCTAATTGGACTTTTTCTGCCCACAATTCATATTCCAGCCGCAAATTCTCTGGCAAAGGATGTCCGTTGAGGGTTAGGCTACGAGTAAAATTTCGTAAACGAATCGGATCGTTAGGTTGCAATGACTCAGTTGGCAACCAATAGCGACTAATGCCATAAACACCCTGTTCCCAAAAGTGACGATAACTCACTTGAGCGTTACCTTGCATAGTCATGATGACTCGGTAAGGGGAAATCTCCAGCCACAATATTCTGGGACTGTTAGGCGCGTAAGCTTTGCTCTTGCTTTGAGGAAGTGTGTCTTCTGGACTTATGACACTCTCTACTTCGCAGCTAATTAAAGGCGGTGCGGTCATCAGTAAATGAAACCGATCGGTATCCTTTTGATACAATGTCGCGGCAGTTTCGACAACAGACCAGATCGGTAGGTCAGTGGAAATAAGTGATAAGCACACGGGCTTGCGGTGATGGGTCAGCATGGGAGCGATAAGGGCTAAAAGCTATTGAACAAAGTGAAATGAACACTCTAGCTGTCTAATAGGTCGGGCTAAGAAACTAAATAGTAAAGCAGGCTTAATATTAATGAATCCGTTGATTTGTTAATAAGCTACACAAATCTGGATGAAACAGGTAAAATGTCAGCTTACACAGTATAAATGGTACTTTTATCTAGAGAGAGCTAATTCGTAAGTAAAGCTTGTAAATATTCTAAGACTATAGCCTCAAAACAGTGGCAGTCGTTTTAGATGCTAAAAACCTTTTTCAGGGAGACTTACCGGAGATTGGAGTAAGTTTCATAAAGCCAAAAGCAATAGGATACTAGGAAGGAAGTCACCAGAAGCGACAAACTAAGTCGCTGATGAACTTCCGGTGTATTCAAATGCCAGTGTATCCTAATGTCGGCTTCTGTTATATCCGTAAAAACTCACGAAAACCTTTCTCACCAAAATATTGCTGAGTAAAAAGTAAAATTCATTGACTCAGCAATACTTTGGTCTGCCCATTGCGCGTCTCGCAGAGGCTGAAGCTTCATAAAAAATCATTCTGATTTATTTTTATTCATTACCGATGCCATTACACCTGTGAACAAGTCATGAGTGTTACAGGCTGGTACTTATTTGGGAATACTTTTATAGGAGTGATAAGAAAGGCGATCGCACTAACACTTTCAATTCAAATGTACTACGCCACCTTACAATCACTCTTATTTTACAAAAAAGACCTATCAATACTCACTAATCTACCAGGAGCAAGCAAGATGGGATTCACTGAAGATATTACCAAGTTATCTGAACAAGTGCGTAAGCGGGCTGATCAAGTTGTTGGCGAAGAATCTACTAAGATGGCGCTGATTGTTCCTTTTTTGAGTGTTCTTGGTTACGATGTTTACGATCCTAGTGAAGTAATGCCGGAATACGTGGCAGATTTTGCTATCAAAAAAGCAGGGCAGTTTGAAAAGGTAGATTACGCTTTAGCTATTAACAATAATATAGTTATGCTCGTAGAGGCAAAAGCTCGTGGTCAAAAAGCTGAGGCACATGATGGGCAACTGAGTCGCTATTTTAATGGACTTTTGACAACAAAAGTAGCTATCGTTACTAATGGGGTTGAGTACCGTTTCTTTACAGACTTGCGTGATAAAAATGTTATGGACAAGGAGCCATTTTTTACTTTTAACGTCCTGGAATATGATACCAAAGATATTGATAACCTCAAATTCTTTCACCGTGATAATTTTGAGGTTACAGCTATTACCAACCATGCCGAGGAAATGGTTTATGTAAAAGGCATGACTCAACTTCTAGGAAATCTTTTACGTTCTCCTTCTGAAGAATTTGTTCGCTTTTTAGTGACTGAACTTGGTACAGTTGCTCCTAGTTATGAAATTAAAGGTCGAATTACTGGTAAAATTATTGATAAATTCAAACCAATTGTTAAAAAGTCGATTCAGGGAAGTTTAGTAGAGTTAATGACTCGCTCACTTACCCCAGTAATAGATCAGCCTGTTGAACCTCCAATAGACGTAGATATTGAAGTAGGGGATATACAACCAGATCCTCAAGAATCAAAAGTAGTAACAACTGCTGAAGAAATCGAAGCTTTTGAAAAAATTAAAGCAATCACGCAAACCTCAACGAGTTACAATTATCAACTCCAATACAAAGATACTGTTTCATACTTTGGTATCAATCTTGTTGGCAAAAGTACTTGGTGGTTTCTGAGACTATATCTGTCTTCACAGAAAAAAAGTTTTATTACTCGACTAAGTGTAGATGAAATAAAGTCGCTAGCTTCAAACTTTGAAGTGCAGGAAGTATCGGCTTCTCTGGGGGATGCCGCATCAAAAGTAATTATTTCCTCTGTCAGTGATTTAGATAAGCTGACATCACTAATTCTCAGATGCTATGAGGCAGAAGCAGCCAAGCATCAAATATTGACTCCAGACTTAATCAGAATGGAAAAATCAGCTTAACTCAAGGTATCTACTACCAAACTACAGCTAACCAACTATTTCCGATTTTTACCTGCTAACAAATTAGCGATCGCACTACTAATTACTTGACATATCGATAATCATTGGCTTGGAAAAAGTACAAAAAAAAGTGGCTCTGCAATCAGCAGAACCACCAAAGCTTTCGCAAATTTGTTATAAATTAACGAACTGCCCCTTGAGCAGAAACTGTATCAATCGGTTTCATCAGGTACAGCCGCAATAACTGCCAGCCGTTGGAGATGTAAAGCGGCAGTTTTTGGAAGAATTGCAGGAATTTGGGAGTGTTGGAGTTAGCGATCGCACCCAACTTCTCATTATTGCTTATACAAACATCCAAGCGATCGTAAAACTCTGGATTCTCTACATCCAGCATCAGTGGGAATACCCTACCTGCATTTTCGTTAGTCTTCTTAATTACATGGATATCGTATTCTCGCGCATCCAATCCCAGGGTGGCATAAAAGTCCTTGCGTTGGATGTCATTGAGATACATTGTCGCAAATACCGACAACAGGAAGAACCGACTCCATAGCCGTGCTTTCCAATCATTCAACATTTGCGGTTGAGATTTCATCACCGCATCAAAGAAATCGCCGTGACGGTTTTCATCTTGACACCAGTTTTCAAAGAACCGGAAGATTGGATAAACCCGGTCTTCAGGATGTGCTTCTAAATGGCGATAAATGGTGATGTAGCGCCAATAACCGATCTTCTCAGAAAGATAAGTAGCGTAGAAGATGAATTTCGGTTTAAAGAAGGTATAGCTGCGACTCTTAGTCAAAAACCCTAAATCTAGGGACAGATTAAAGTCCGACAAAGCTTTGTTCAAAAAGCCAGCGTGACGCGCTTCATCCCGTGACATCAGGTTAAAACACTCTGCCAAAACAGGGCTTTTGCCTTTCAAGCGACGACCAAGTTCTTTATACAGCAAAAAGCCAGAAAACTCTGCCGTACAAGAACGTTCTAGAAATTCAACGAACAACTTGCGAGTTTCCCCGTCAATATGATCCCAGGATTGTTCAAACTCGGCATCCCGAACAAAGTGGTGGCGGTTGTAGTCAGTGCGGAACTCTTCGAGAATGGCTTGTAACTCGTCTTCGTTGACGGAGATATCCATCCGGGCCATTTCATCAAAATCGGTAGTATAAAACCGAGGTGTTAACAGGGTTTCTTTTGCCGGGACTTTAATCCCTGGCCGGATTTCTTCAAAGCCTGGTTTTTTGAGGGAATCTACCATGTCTTGATTTCTCTTTCGTCTTTATTATCTTAAGTAGACCTTTCGGGTGACGTTCCTACGTCTCTACGCCACGGTAACGGCAGTTCGTCATGGGGAAACCCCGTTGGCGCTAGCCTCTCCCTTTGGGAGAAGACCGGACTGCCTTACCAGAAATCCTCTGGCAAACCGTAACAGCCCACAATAATCCAATTGTATAAAGTTCAGTCTACCAAGGTGCGGGTGAGAAATTTCTAAGCAAAACATTAAGAGTTGCAACAATCATTCAATATTTGCGGAATCAAAAATCGCGGATTGGTAGTCAAATAAATATAGTTCAGCAAGCAGCATTATCTCGTTTAAGTGGAGTAGGCACTTACCTCTTGATTTTCAAAGCACTAGTATTTCAGTAATTTTCTGTGGTTGTTACTACAATAAATTTATGGGGTTCTATTAATACATGAGACAGCTTAAAATTAACAATCCATGAGTAGCATAATTACTGAAAAATCTAAGTACTTTAGTTATTTTTTGCACCTTTATCAATAATTCTACATTAGACAATGCCCACAACTTCAAATCAGAACAGCAGTGTCTATTACGAAAGTTGTTAGAAAGCAACTGGTGCAAGATGTAAGTCTAGCTATTAGCACTTAGTATAAAAAACAGTCCAAAAAAACATTTTAAACAACAAGAGTAAATCCAAAAGGTTGAAAACAAGATGAATCTTGAAAACAATCAGCAGCATAAAGACCGACTTCTTGTCTCTTATATCTTATGTGCAGTCGGATTTATGGGGGTAGGAGGATTGCAGCGTTTCTACAATGGCAAAATCGGAACTGGTTTGTTATGGCTGTTGACTGGTGGTGTATTTGGTGTAGGGCAGTTCGTGGATTTATTCTTTATCCCCAATATGGTTGACGAATACGAACATAACTTGAGATTAAAAGCGGGTGTATCTCCCTTTGGTGTGCCGTTGAATCAAGCAGTAGTTGCTTCTCAAGTCCACCAACCAACAGGCAACCAACTGATGGTGAAACTGATTGAAGCGGCGGAAAGCAAAGGTGGTATTTTAACTGTCACTCAAGGCGTAAAGTTTACAGGAGCCAGCTTTGCTGAAGTGGAAGCTACTCTCAAAGAAATGTACAAATCAGGTTATGTAAAAATTGATAACGACCCCAATACTGGAGCCGTTACTTACCATTTCCACGAGCTTTAATTGTTATTAGTCATTTGTCCTTTGTCATTTGTCATTTGTCATTTGTCCTTTGTTATTTGTCATTTGTCATTTGTTAAAAACCAATAACTAATGACCAATGACCAATGACCAATGACTAATTTCTACCTAACCACTTTTGACCGTCCAAGCGCTGAACTAAGCCATATACCAACAAATCGAGGGTAATTTTGCGCTCATCGATTAAGAATGACTCAAGAGTGCTAGGTTTTTTGCCTTCATTACAAGAAAATCCTTTTTTTCCTTGAATATCTTCATCGGGGAAGTACAGGTTAAACTGACGCTTACTGATTTCTGACCAACTGCCAATAATTTGCCAGCATTCTTCGGCGGATTCAAAGCCAGTGATTGGCATCTTCTGCTTGGCAAAAGACACCTGTAAATCTTTTACACCTTTTTGAGCGATCGCTTTTTGTAAAGCTGGCAAGTAGTCTTGCTCAATGAACTCTACAAATGGCTTATTTTCAACAGCTGGGGCTTTTTCCTTTTTAGGGGCTTTAGCGGCGGGTTTTTCTTCTGTTGTGTCATCGTCGGCGGGTTTTTCTCCTTTTGCGGCTTTAGCTGCGGCGGCGGGTTTTTCTCGCTTGGGTGATGCAGCAGCTGGTTTGGCAGCATTGGGATTATCTTCGGGGTTTGCGGCTTTAGGATCTGGCGCGTTGGCAGTAGGAATATCTGTGGCTTCGGATGAGTCTGTACTGGGAGCGTGTTCTTCAGCTACACTGGGAGCTTGCTTGTCAACAGTGCTGGGAGCTACTTCTCCCGCTTGATTGTGATTGGTTGGGTCTGCCATTGCTCAGGTCAATCCTTTAATCTAGCTTTGGGAGCGATCGCTCACCTTGATGTATCGGGTACTTTTATTTTGACATACTACTACCGCTGTGCAGAATGGTTAAGGTAAGAGATGCGATAAATCGCCGTCTTTACAATAATCAGACGCGATAAATCGCCGTCTCTACAATAATCAGTCTTTGTCTTGACAGCGATTCATCGCGTCTTTGCGATGATTTATCACATTTTTAACGATCTAGAATTTTCATCAAAAAATCTTAACCGAGTTTCAATAAGCTCTCACTGCCACCTGAGATGCTTGGGATGTTCAGGATAAAACAAAATTAATATTTTGCTGAAACTAGAGGAGCGATTTGATTGCATCTAGGTTGCAATATATGAAGAAAAGCCCGGAGTCACAAAAACGTCTCCGGCTTTATGTTGTGCGTTTAGGCTTGAGCAAAAGTCTGATTTAGTTTTTCTCAAAAAATTATTAATTTTCTGGAATATCAGGTCAAATATAAAAGTTAAAACATGAAAATTTTCGCCCTTAAACTCTTATTTAATTATTTTCGTTCTAGGTATTTTACAATGAGGTTTTTAAAAGCGATCGCTTGCGAACAAAAATTGTTTAATAGCTATTAAAGCAATTATTCTATGCTACCTCACATAGATAATCGGTAGCAGTTCCAGATTAATGTAGTCAATGATTTTCCTTTTTTGAAAAAATATAAAAATTATATAATCCAGTCAAAAAAATCAGCAAAAACTAAACCTTAACCAAGATGCTATTCAATCTTAATGATTAGAAAAAATATTCTTAACATTATTCAAATACACTCTTGCTAAGATAACTCCAAATACAGATTACGATCTTAGTTTTTGACTTTTTATGGGCAAATAAAAGATGCTTAATTCTCGGCTCATTGTAATCAAACTTGGAAATAATGGGTTCCAAAAAAATGTGTGGAAGTGTAGCTAGATGTAGTTTTGAGATTTCTACATCTGACATCAAATTCTCACATATCCTAATTTCACAACTTGAGCAAATAGTAATTACAAAAATCTTGAGTTAAGTTTTTTTAGCCTATTTACAGTCAAAAGTTTAGTAATTAGTATTTCAGTTTTGCAAACTTCTCGGCTATATAAGCAAAGTAAGATAATGCAAACTAATCTGAAATCTCAACCTAGCAAAGTTAGCTTTGTTTGTATCGTACTGGCTTTTAGTCAGGTAGCAGTTTGCATATTTGGAGTGTTCCCAAACGTTTTACAGCTTGAATAAAGGGAAAATTCTTATGGCTCTCTATGGCTATACCATTGGAGAAGATCGCGACTCAAACGCTAGTAATGGCAAGCAACTTGACGTTTACCGCTTTTTGATCCCTTCTGGACCTGGAGGTTCTATTACTCCTACAAGAGTAGGTACAGTCAATCTTCCAGCTACTGCTACTACCGCCGATCTAGAAGGTTTGGGAACTAACCCTCGTACCGGAAGGGTAGGTGCGGTTAACGAAGCACGCGTTACTGGTGCTACAACACCAATCGATCCAACCGTTACTGTCGTTAATAATGTAGATCAGCCTTTTGCTCCAGCCACGACCTCACCAACCCGTACACCATCTGACCTACGTCGTTTTGGATTTGAGTCAGGTGCTGACTTTGGACGTGACTATTCAGTAGCTGCTCAACCAATTGTTCTATACAACATTTCAGGGAATCCGAATCCCGCAAATGGGCCAGTAGGAAGCTCTCTTTATAAAATTACTACAGCTACCCCTGGAACTGTTAGCCTTGTAGACGGCTTTGGCGCACCTACTACTACTGCACAAAGACAAGGAACTCAACCTACCAATCCTGGAAAATTTGCCGATGGATTAGCTATCGACAATCTCAATCCTGGTAGAACTCGCGCTCTTGCTAGCGATTTCAGGACTAATGATGGAGATGGAAATCAGCTTTACAAAGTCGATGTACTCACTGGTGAACTATCTGCACCGATTACTCTAAGAACTCCTTCAGGACAAGCTCTGAATGTCAACGCAGATTCTGGGTTGTCATTTACTAACTTCGGTTCTCAAAGATTGCTGGGTTGGCTGGAAACTGGCGCTGTCTATGAGATCACAGGCTACCAAGATGAACTTGCTGCATCAGGTCTAGGTTTAGGTAGTGCCACAGGTACTAATGGCGCTGGCTTTGCAACCGCCACCTTACTTGGTAACGTTAATTTACCAAATGCTGTGAGCGGAGTCGTTGATTATGAAGGCTTTACGATTGTTAATGAATAACAGTCGTCAATAGCATACTCTTTCTTCAACTCTTGTAAAAAGTACTTTTGCAAGAGTTGAAGAACGAAGCTAAGGATAAAAAAGTGCCAAGCGGGATTATGACTGATTAACTGAGTTTGTAGTAAGCACTTTAGTCATTAAATAAGAGCTATCACTATTCAAAGTTTTATTTGATGAGCCATTAGAGCCTATAGTTAACGTTTCTCTCAAAATTAATTTATTGTTCTCAATCGATAAACAAATATTTGTTCCTTCAATAATTTTTTTCAAAAAAGTTGTTAGTTTTTCAGCATGCTTTTCTCTTTTTTGATCAAAGGCTGGAATTTTCTCTCTCAATATTTTGTGAATTTGAGATATAGGAATACCACCTTGCTTCAACTGAATTAATTGCTCAATATTCTGCTTCAATTCCTCTAAAGCTTTCTTCGTTATACCAATTTAATGTGAAGTTACACATATCTAGATCCCCCTAAATCCCCCGATAAATTGGGGGACTTTGATATGTTTTTCTGGTTCCCCCCTTTATAAGGGGGGCTAGGGGGGATCGAATTCTATGCAGCTTTATAAAAAATTGGTATAA
>NZ_JAVRBQ020000029.1:0-137740 GCF_034531215.2 Nostoc sp. ChiSLP03a | reverse complement strand
CTTTAATCTAATTCAGTATCTGTATTTTTGAGTTAATTGAGGTGGCGGTTGCGCGACGTGCAATCGCCACTTCGTCCTGAACGAGCGCACGACTATTCAAGTGCAAAGTACCCACAGCTTGATAACCCGCAACTTGGGTTAATAGCATGGATTAATGATGACTATGGTGATGGTAAAATTTCTAAAGAATTTTATGATGGTGACATTACAGAAGAGCAAAAAAATGCTGCTCAAGAGGTAAGAAAACTTATCAAAACAAGTATAGGTTCTTACAAAGATTATCAATCATTAACACAGAATCGAGGACAAGTAGATCAAAAATTTCTTGATAGAGCAAGAAACTTAGGAGCTTTAGGTATCCAGCTTCAGTGGGTTGAAGGGAATTCAGAAAAAGCAGAAGCATCTTTTTTTAAAATTAACCAAAAAGCAGCACCTATTGGTGAGACTGAGATGCGCTTATTACAGGCACGAAAGACACCTAATGGTGTTGCTGCTCGTGCAATTATGAGAAGTGGTAATGGTCACAAATATTGGTCAGATTTCTCGCAAGAGAAACAAGATGAAATCGAACAATTAGCTCAAGAAATACATCAACTTATTTTTGAACCTAAACTAAAAAACCCTATTAAAACTCTAGACTTACCAATAGTGGGTAGTCTATCGGTTCCCGAAAAACTTGAAGTTATATTAGAATTTGTAAACATGGTTAATAGTATAGAATTCGATGAGCAATTGGGAGACGATCCCACAGGAGATAAAACTGTAGAACTGCTAAAAAATTGCAAAAAAGTTGTTCAGAGGATAAATAGCAATCATCCTTCCTCTCTGGGTTTGCATCCCATCATATATTTTTATAATAGTACTGGTAAGCCCAAAATTGGCTCATTTTATGGCATCGTTACTTTAATGTTACATTTAGAAAAAAATAAATATTTTTCTAAATTTATAGAAGTGCGAAAAGATTTTGAATGGGTGATTTGGCAAGATGATATGGTTCCACAGATTGTTAGCAAAAATGGAAATGCACTTAAGGCTAGAGACAAAGTTAAAGATTTTTATATAAAAGTTATTGAGAAATTATTACAAGGAATAGATAAAAAAAGTGTCATTAAAGAGATCATTGCTGAAAAAGGTTTTGAAACTTTAAAAACTAAAACTAAAAGTAATACAAGCGATACCCAAACTAAAGAATTCTCACGAGAGACAAAAGCAGCAGCTTTTATCAGAGATGCTTTACCTGGTTCTCCAAGATGTAAAATCTGTGGTGGCTGTCTCCCTACTCGTCTTAACTCTATAGATCATATCAAGAGAAAAGCTGATGGTGGTTTAGGGACTTTAGAAAATGCACAGTTAACTCATCCATACTGTAATACAACATACAAAAATTGAATATTTTAAAAACAAATATGAAATTAGATATGGTGGTGGGGTAGTAGGATGCGCTAGCTTTCACTAAACCATCCTACTACTTCTTTACCGCCGGATATTGTTTCAACACCTGTTGTAAATATTGCCCAGTATAAGACCTGGGATTTTTTGCAACTTCCTCTGGTGTACCTACAGCAATTAATTCTCCGCCTTTGTCGCCACCTTCTGGCCCCAAATCTATCACCCAGTCTGAACAGCGAATTACATCTAAGTTGTGTTCAATTACTAATATTGAATTGCCTTTATCTACCAATCGTTGCAACACATCTAACAATTTGTGGACATCGTAAAAAGATAACCCTGTTGTCGGTTCATCGATTAAATAAAGCGTCTTACCTGTGGCGCGTCGAGATAGTTCTGTTGCCAATTTCACCCGTTGCGCTTCACCACCTGATAAGGTAGTCGCAGGTTGTCCTAGTTGGACATAACCCAACCCGACATCAAATAAAGTTTGCAAACGCGCGATCGCTTTGGGGATATTCTGGAAAAAGTCTAAACTCTCCTCAACTGTCATTCTCAGTACATCAGAAATTGACTTATCTTTGTACTTCACTTGCAAAGTTTCACGGTTGTATCTTGCACCTTTACAAATTTCGCATTGCACGTAAACATCCGGGAGAAAGTTCATTTCAATCACATTCACACCCTGTCCGCTACAAGCTTCGCAACGTCCACCTTTAACGTTGAAGGAAAATTGTCCGGGTTTGTAACCCCTAGCTTTGGCTTCTACTGTTTGGGAAAATACATCCCGAATGGCATCAAAAATTCCTGTGTAAGTTGCAGGGTTGGAACGTGGTGTGCGTCCAATGGGAGATTGATCGATAACGATCGCTTTATCAATTGCGTTTAATCCCTGAATTTTATCTAAATGCTTGGGTAAGGGAACTTTCTTAGTTAAATGGTGTTGCAGAGATGGATAAAGTAATTCGTTAATCAGAGTAGATTTGCCAGAACCAGACACACCAGTGATGGAGACGAGTTTACCTAGCGGAATGTCTACATCTATATTCTGTAAATTGTTCCGATGGGCATTTTTAATTCCCAAACTGCGCCCATTTCCTTCTCGGCGTTCTGCTGGCGTGGTAATTACTCGTCTTCCTGATAAATATGCACCCGTCAAAGAATCTTCTGCTGCTAATAATGCCTGAAAATCACCTTGGGCGATAATATTTCCGCCGTGAATTCCTGCACCAGGGCCGATATCAACTATATAGTTGGCTGCACGAATTGTTTCTTCATCGTGTTCAACGACAATTAATGTATTACCCAAATCGCGCAATTTAGTTAAGGTTTTCAGCAATCTGCCATTATCTCGTTGATGCAAACCAATACTCGGTTCATCTAAAACGTAGAGAACTCCTGTTAAACCAGAACCAATTTGCGTTGCTAGACGAATTCGTTGGGCTTCGCCACCGGAAAGGGTCATGGCAGGACGGTCAAGGGTGAGGTAATCTAAACCTACATCCAACAAAAATTGCAATCTAGCTTTGATTTCTCTCAGGACTAAATCAGCAATTTGTAACTGGCGATCGCTCAACTTAAATTGCTCAATTCTTTCTCGACAATCTCGAATTGATACGGTAGTTAATTCTAAAATTCCATATTGTCCCAACTTCACTGCCAAGGCTTCTGGTTTTAACCGTTTTCCCAGACAAACTTCACACGGCTGATCGATTAAATACTGCTCTAATTTTTGTTTAATTAATTCAGAACCACCCTCATACTGCCGTTGCAAAATTGGAATAGCACCTTTAAAACTCTGCTTTCTCTTTGCCTCTGCGGCTCGTTCATCTTTCTCTCCATACAGAATAATTTGCTGCTGTTCTTCTGTCAGCTTGCCCCAATTTGTCTGTAACTCAAATCCATAAATCTGTCCGACGCTATAAAGTAATTCCAAGTAATAAGAATTATCTTTTTCTGACCAAGGCGCGATCGCAGCGTAAACTGGCGCTTCCCAGTCAGGTACAATCAAGTCTGGCGCAAATCTTCTTAAAGTGCCGATTCCGTGACAGTGCGGACAAGCACCATAAGGTGAGTTAAACGAAAACAATCGCGGCGATAGTTCCTCCATTACCGCGCCATGTTCTGGACAAGCAAAGTTTTCTGAAAATACTAATTCTTCTTCTTTGTCATTTGTCCTTTGTCCTACCCTGCGGGAAGCCGCAGAAGCGTCTATGTCATTTGTCATTTGTTCTTCGTGATTACTAATGACAGATGACGAATGACTAATGACAATACTGGCAATACCACCTGATTGCTTGAGACACGTAGACAAAGAATCAACCAAACGCTCTTGGATACCATCTTTTTTCACCAAGCGGTCAATTACCACTTCGATGGTGTGAGTAAGATTTTTATCCAATTCAATGGAATCTGACAGTTCGCGGATCTCGCCATCGATCCGCACGCGGACAAAACCTTGAGAAGCCAGACTTGACAAAAGCTTACGATGTGTGCCTTTTTTCCCCCGGACAACGGGTGCAAGAATTTGAAAACGGGTGCGGTCTGGTAACTCCATAATGCGATCGCACATCTCATCGATTGTCTGGGGTGCAATACAGCGATCACATATCGGACAATGGGGTTCGCCAGCCCGACCAAACAACAGCCGCAAATAGTCGTAAATCTCTGTCACCGTACCGACTGTGGAACGGGGGTTATGAGACGTTGACTTTTGGTCAATAGAAATTGCTGGACTTAAGCCTTCAATCGCTTCCACATCCGGCTTATCTAGTTGTCCGAGAAATTGCCGTGCGTAGGCGCTGAGGGATTCCACATAACGGCGTTGCCCTTCAGCGAAAATGGTATCAAATGCTAGGGAAGACTTACCAGAACCAGAAACGCCAGTGAATACGATTAGGCGATCGCGTGGCAATTCCAAGTCAATATTTTTCAGATTATGCTGCCTAGCACCCCGAATCCGAATGGTATTCTGGCTGTTGTGGCTGGGGTACGGAAGATGTCCATTCAAGGATGCTGCTAGCTGTTGGTCTGACATATTGGCGGCGAAGAAGGAGTTTCCTATGAAACAGTCCTTAATAATACTATCTTTAATCGGTTTATTGTAGAACAATAGTACTGTTTTAGTTAGTTATCGTTCCAGATTTATGGCGCAGACATCCTTAAGAGTCTGCTAATTTGGAAGCATCCCGATTAAATATCCTTCTGAGGGCGAAGCTATGGTATCGCAAATCCAACCGCCGACCCAGCCAGAGGTCATCTACCCAGATAGTGACGGACAACCAGTGGCTAATAATACCATACAGTTTGGCTGGATTGTAGAAATTAAGCAGAATATCGAGTGGCTATTCGCTGACGATCCAAATGTTTTTGTCGCCGGGGATTTGTTTTGGTATCCGGTAGAGGGACGTAACAAAATTGTTAACACCCCAGATGTGATGGTGGTATTGGGTAGACCAAAAGGCGTAGGCGTAGCCCGTCGTAGACATCGCCTCTGTTACCAACAATGGAAAGAGGAGGGAATTGCACCACAAGTGGTGTTTGAAATTCTTTCTCCCAGCAACACCCAAACTGAAATGGACAAGAAATTACTTTTCTACGATCGCTATGGCGTGGAAGAGTACTACATTTACGATCCTGAGCGAAATAATTTGCATGGATGGTTGCGTAGCGAAGACGGTTTAAATGTCATCCCTCTAATGGAAGATTGGGTGAGTCCTCGGTTAAAAATTCGCTTTGCTCCATCACCAGAGGGTTTACAGCTATATCGTCCTGATGGAGAAAGGTTTTTGAGTTATACAGACATTTCTCGCAACGCCGAACAAGAACGACAACGAGCAGAACAAGAACGCCAACGGGCGGAACAGGCAGAACAAGCCAGAAGAGATGCCATACCCCGATTATTGCAAATGGATTTGAGCATCGAACAGATTGCCCAAGCTTTGGGATTGTCAGTGGAAGAAGTGCGAACTCTTGCTCAGGAGTAACGCCGTGTGCAATTTTTTAATCGGGCTATTAGAAATTGAATTTGTACTTGAAATATTCTGATTATGCTAGCCAATGCAGCCACCCATAATGTCACCTGGGAAAAGTTACCTGATGATTTTGTTTTAGACAACGAACCAGTAGATAACATTAATCAGCCACTCTTGGCTGCTGCTTTAACAGAAAGCTTGGAACTTGCCGAAAAATTACCCGCCGATGCTTTAACCATCACTAATTACGGTATCTGCGCCACTTTGAATAATCGATTTGTCGTCAAAGCACCAGATTGGGGATATGTACCATCTATTCGAGTCTCACGAGAAGAAGTGAAGCGCAGTTATACGCCACGACTCCAAGGTGATATTCCCGTAATTGTGATGGAATTTCTCTCAGATACCGAAGGTGGAGAGTATTCGAGTAAACCAACCTATCCCCCTGTAAATGGTTTTATTATGAGCAGATTTTACAAGTGCCAAACTATGCCATTTTTGAACCAGACGGCGGAGTGTTAGAAGTTTATCGGCGAGATGATTTCGGACGTTATAAACTGCAAACACCTGATGCAAATAATCGTCACTGGATTGCCGAAATGAACTTTTTTATAGATGTATGGGAAGGAAGCCGAGAAAACCGCACAGGTTATTGGTTGCGTTGGTGGAATGACAATGGCGAACTATTACTGTGGGGTTTGGAGTTAGCAGCAAAAGAACGCCAGCGTGCAGATAGATTAGCCGCTCAGTTAAAAGCGCTGGGAGTGGAACCGGAGGTTTAACTCGGAAGTTCGACCTTTTTGCTCGGTCGTTCGTGTTCGGAACTCGGCAGTTCAACCTTTTTACTCGGCCATTCTTGTTTGGAACTCGAAACGCCGAGATCAGAACTGCGATCGCATCTCTAATTTACCAAGCGATGTCTACGACGGGCTACGCCTACGCCTTTAGCTATACATTTAAGCTTAGAATTACTGCAAAAATTAGGTTCTCAACTGCGATCGCATTTCATTTTTAGTAAGCGATCGCTCTTTTTGAATATTAACTCGCCATAACTCCCTCATCCCCCGATTGGTAAGCGAAGTCGAACCACATCCCCCTCATCCCCCTACCGCCCTGAACACACCTTAACCGCATCAGGATGGCTAGCCAAATAACCCTTAAGCCAACTGCAACCCTGTGCTAATAAATCATCAAGATTCAGATTCCACAATTTGATCGTCTTGTCAGCACTGGCGGAAGCTAAAGTTTTGCCATCCGGGCTGAAGACGACGCTGTTGATTGAATTGCTATGCCCTTTGAGACGATTTTGTTCACGAATATTAGTACTAGATAGAATTCTCTGTAAACTAAACAAAGGACTGTATGCTGGATAGTCTGCTAAAGATTGTTTATCCTTGATCAGACTTTTTAATGCTCTTGCCGTCTCTATTGCTAACAGCAGAGCATCAAATTCTCTGGAAGTTTCAAACAATTGCAACGCATTTGTTCCGTCTTGTTCCAACCGCGTAGCCGTTACAGCCAATTCTTTGGCTGCTTCTACCTTTTTTAATTCCTCAAGACTTTTTTGAGTAACTATAAATGATGCTACTGCCCCTACCAGAGCAAAACCTAACACCACAGAACCAATCCGAATCCGTTGATTAGCTTTGTGGTTCGCCTCTGCTAAAACTTGCTTTGCCTGTTCCTCTACCTCCAGCCTTTTCTGCACATCGCGCTTTTCCAACTCTTGGCTAGCAGCTAAAAACTGATAGTCTAAGTCACTCAAACTTTTACTGACTGCCCATTCTTGGGCATCTTGCAAAGTCTGTCCCCGCAGTAAGCGCGACTCATCTTGACGTTCCGACTCAACCCAGGCATTCAATGCAGCCGAGTAAGGACGCAACTTTGCCAAGATTTTTTCAGCCCACTCCTGTTTAAACACCTCTGCATAAATCCGGTTATAAATTCGCAGCTTCCCCTCCCGCTTCACCACCAAACCCGTCAACCGCAGTTCCGTTTCTTCAGCACTATCATCAGCTACTATCTCTCCCTGCTGCAAAATCTGCTGATACAACCCCAACAATCGCCCAGTCCTCTGTTCTCCACTCTGCAAAATTCTGTCTCGAATCGTTTTCAAATGCTCCGGCTCATCTTGCGTCTCCCAATTCTCAATAATCCCCTCGCGTACCAACTCTTCCACCCAGTCCTCATCTCCTAGTCCCCAGTTTCTAGTTTCCAGTCCCCCCTGCACCAGCAACTTACAAACTTTTTGCGTCAAAAACGGCTGTCCTCCCGTCCAGTCCAGCACCACCTGCATCAATTCTTGAGAATCACCCACTTCAGCCAATCCCTGTGCCAAGGGTTGTGCCTCTCGGAGTTGAAAGCCAGTTAAATCAATTGCCTGTCCAATATTAAAAGGTGTCCGGCGTTTGTCTTGAATCAAATCTGAAGGCGTAGACACGCCAATCAAAGCAAAGGTGAGGCGATTATATTCAGGATGGTCTGCTCGTCGGTTGTAGCAATCGCGAATAACTGCAAAAAAGTCATCCAAGTTGAATGAAAGACTCAGAACGCTGTCAATTTCATCAATAAAAATAATAATCTTTTCAGTAATGGCTTTTAGTAAAATCGTTTCAATAAACTTGCTCAAGTGCTGCACTGGTGAAAGCAAAGCGTTATCATTCCACCAACTATCTAAATCAAAAGTTGGATAAATATTAAAACTTTCCACCAGAGTATCAATCACCCCGGCATACCATTGTTCTGGCGTAATATCTACCGTCCCAATAGCTGTAATATCAACAACAGCACAAGCGAATCTCTCTGTTTGCAACCGCTGCATTACCCGCACCCGTAAGCTAGATTTCCCCATCTGCCGGGAATTGAGTACATAACAAAAATCCCCAGCCTTCAAGCCTTCATAGAGGTCATGGTCAGCTTGCCGTCTAACATAAGTTGGTGCATTTTGAGGCAGACTACCACCGACTTGATACTGGTACTGGGTCATAAACAATTAAAAATTAAAAATTAAAAATTATGAAATACAAATTTGGTAGGCTATGTTAGCATGGAGACTACGAATTACGGACTAAATAAGCTAGACGTTTTAACACTTTTACCACAGTATCTAGGTCATCTCCACGATTGAGCGACAGTGTGTAAGATAATTCATATTTTGGTGTACCCTGTTTGATCAACTTAATAAATTGAAATTCTCGACCATTGGTTACAAAACCAAATGTAGGTTTATCATTATCAGGATTAGCCAACATATAAGCTAATGCTTGAGAAATTGCTACCTCCAAAGAATATTCTGCTCGTTTCGCCTCAATAATGAGAACCCAAAATGGAGGATGAAACACCAAGATATCAATACGTCCTCTAATAATTGTGCCTTCGTCTTCAGAAGAAATTCTTACCTCTTCTTCCGACGCGATATAAAAAGGCAGTTGATAAAAACCTGCTAGACGCAATAGTGGAGATAGCACCACCATTTTGACTACAGGTTCTAAAATAGAATATTTCGATAGATGCAAATATTCTGCCTTGACTTCGTTGAGAGATTGCTTTTCTAAGTCACTCAACTCAGGTAAATCTTGCTGCCACTCTGAAAAAAATTGTTCATTGTCTGCACGTTGTAGCCCAAATTGATCTATGAGTTGGGCTAAGGTTATATCTCTTCCTTGAATAAATTGAACCATTGTTAATCCTTTTTGTTAAATGGTAATTGCAGATAACAGTCCTATTGCACTCCTAATGTACTTTTTTAATTTTTCTACCCCAAGCGATGCCCAAAATATTGTTTATACAAATCACACAAAGGCACTACTTGATTGCCTTGAAACTTAACTAACCCCATACTGCGGAGTTTAAATGCTTCAGTTGTGCCTACATCCACGGCACGATTTGCTGTCATCGCTTGTTTGACCGCAGCTAGCAATTCTGCATCCTCTTGTAAATTCAGCCAATGGCGGCGCAGATGGTCACTGTAAGGGCCTTCCTCAGTTGCCCCGATTTTTTGCAGATTTTCGAGCGTTATCCTACTACGAGCAATTTCATAAAGCGCTACCCGCACTAAATAAGGATGACCACCCACGAGTGTCATTAATTCTTCAATTTGTGAGTCAGTCCAATTAAGTCCGTGGCGCTGTACTAAGTCTTGTATTTGTGTTTGATTTAAGTCTGGCAACTCAATGGGTAAACCGACATTAAAAGGTGACTGATTAATATTGAGCGGGATATAAACTTCCTTAGAATGCACAATTACCAACCGGAGATTTTTCCAAACTGTCTCATTCTTTGACCGCTCATGCCAAGCTCGTAGCAATCCAAAAAAATCAGCAGCAATTATGGGATGCTTAAAGACTTCATCAACTTCATCCAAACCCAAAGCGATGGGCTTATTAATCGTGGGTAATAAATATCGTTGAAAGTAATTTGTACATTTATTCTTGCTACCTAAAACACCCTTCCAATACTCATCTAATTTATCGGATAGATTCAATTCGTAGGTAATGCTGGCGCAGAACCACTGCAAAAACTGATCTAAATTGCCGAGAAATTCTGCATCGGCTGACTGGAAATTTACAGGTGCTACCTGATAGTCATGTTGACTAGCATGATGGAGAACCCTTGACATGAGGGAAGTTTTGCCCATCTGCCGGGGAGCTTTGATGCGAATTAAGGCCCCTGGTTGAAGAATCGCTTGATAACAGTCTACCTCGATAGGCGATCGCTCGACATACAACGCAGAGTTTAAAGATACCTGCCCTTCTGGATTTTCTAAGGAGACTGCTGCTTTTACCTCGCTATCTGGAATAGTTTCGTTAGCAGATATAGCACCTTGGGGATTGTTCCGACTTTTTAGCACTGGGGTGGAAGACTCTGGAATACTTTCTAAATCAATAGCGCTACAGCCAAACTCATAAGCATCCTCATACGACCTATCAGCGCCTAATGCATCATAAAAGCCTACCGCGAATTTAATCGCTGCCTTATCCCCAATTGCCCGATTCATCCCAACCACACAGTTAATGTGTTGGTAAATAGCCTCAGCTTGCACTTCGCTATAACAGGCATTTAATAAAATACACTCAACTTTGTCTTTAAATAACTTAAATAACCTTGCCAGTGACTCTGTACTCACCAGCTGCATTTCCCCTATATTATTTTCCAAGGCTAAACCTTGATTTCCTCCACCATGTCCAGAAAAATGGATGATATGAGGATTATGATCTAAAAGCGCCCGCCGCAAATCGTCAGGCCGCACCGCCCATTTAGTAATCAGTTCAAACTTATCTCGGCTGCGAGAGCGTTGCAACCCTGACTGAATTTCCCTTACTTCCTCGTCCAAGCGGAGTTTGTCTGTCGTTGTGGGATTAGCTGACACAATCAGGATTTTTTTCACAGCGCTATCAACTATTAAATGCAGGCTTCTGACTTAGATGTAGTTTACTACAGCAGATAACTACACAATTACTGATACTGCATTACCGTTAATGAGTATTTGAACTGGATTAATCCACCTCTGAACTCCGTTAACGAGTATTTGAACTGGATTAATCCACCTCTGAACTCCGTTGACGAGTATTTGAACCGGATTAATCCACCTCTGAACTCCGTTGACGAGTATTTGAACCGGATTAATCCACCTTTGAACTCCGTTGACGAGTATTTGAACCGGATTCATCCATCTCTGAACTCCGTTAACGAGTATTTGATACTCATGTAAATTTCAGCAATTTTCATAAGCGTGGAATATACATAATTGTAGGGGCACAATATATTGTGCCCCTACCGTTCTAGTCTATTCAATTGAAAACTCCTATGATCTCAAACCGGAAGTAACCTGATTAATCTTAATGCCTAGTATTTTCTTGGCAACTTGCGTTTAAATCAAAACTTTGACATTCTCTAGCTTCCGACAATTGCCTAACTGTATTATTAGGCTGATAACTTATCAAAGTTCCTGCTATAAAGCTGCTCAGAGCTACTTTTGCACCTTGTATTCTAGCCAATCCAAAATCAACCAGGTAAGCATTTAGTTCTTCATCAACCAATATATTCTCTGGCTTAATATCCCGATGAATAATTGGGGAAACTTGCTTTTGCAGATAAACCAAAATTTCTAAGATTGACAAGTTCTGAAAAATCTGGATGGTGATTTAAGGGAATTATCCTTTTATCTCCATTACGCACATCAAGCTCCATTTCACAGATTATACAAGTTTGATTCTGTCAAGGCGCAATTAAAAGATTAAGATCCACTCACCCAGATTGTTAGCCTTATTTTTACCTTGCTTGAGCTAAGACATATAGGCACAAAGGCGAAATTATCACCTTTGCGCTAGCCAATCGACAATCTGGGCATTGACAATATCTGGAACCTCATCGTGAGGACAATGACCGGCATTGGGAACGGGAACAATTTTGATATCTTTGCCATTCTCCCGTGCCTTTTCGTAAATCTTGGCCCCGGTAATTGGTGTCCAGGGGTCGTCAGCACCCCAAATTACCAACAAAGGACGTTCTACTTTGGGCAAAAGTTCCTCTGGGCTAGGGCCAGGAGGGGCTGTGAGTATAGATGCGAAGACTTGTTGCGCTCCTGGGTCGCAAGAGGGAGTATAAAGTAGATTAACTAATTCATCAGTGACAGCTTCACGGTTCCGGTACACTTGGTACAGAGTGCGGCGAATTTGAGCTTTTTGGCGGATGCGGTTATAGACAAATTTACCTGTAATTGGCGATCGCACAAACCGATTAAAAGCTGCCATCACAATCCGTAGCGGCGGGTTCAGTTCGTGGGGACGATGGCTTAAACCACCCGCAGAGTTAATTAGAATACCACCAGCAGCAATTTCTAGATGTTCTACCAGTACTATTAAGCTCAAAAGTGCGCCGATAGAGTTGCCAATAAATACAGCAGGTTCCTGGATGTGTGCTGTGCAGAAATCTTTCAGCAGTTCCACCCAAACTTCTACACTGTAATCAATGGGCGCTTTATCGGAACCACCAAAACCCAAAAGGTCTATGGCAAATACCTGGTAGCCAGCATCAGCTAAAACCGGGATATTTTTGCGCCAGTGTCCAATGGAAGCGCCAAAGCCGTGAACCAGAATCAAAGGGCGTCCTGTACCCATAACAGTGTACTGAATTTTGTAACCCTGCCAATTCCAAATGAATTTTTCAAAGGCATCTTGAGTTGCAAGCGGCTGTGTAGTTACAGTCATTATTAAGATTAATAAAGTGTTTCTTTAATATAGTATCTCTGACCAAAATCTCAGTGCTGATTAGATGTTAGTTTCATTTACCCCGATTAATCGCATCTCTAGCTTGCTCAACTGTAAAACTAATTTCCTGACCATAGGAAATTTCTAGTGTATGACCATCTGGGTCTCGAAGATAAGCCCAGTAACCAACTGGATGACCCCAGTCATTTGGCCCAGCCAGCAGTATTCCCTGATTGCGTGCCTCATTGCAGAGGCGATCGATTTCCCTGCGATTCTGATAAGCTACCCCAAGATGGGATTGTGGTAAAAGTGCGCCTTCTACTTTAGGTACTTTAATTAGGACAATTACAAAAGGTCTAGTCAAGTCACTAATCCAAGCAACATCTGATTGAGTTGCTCGATCGATGCGATGATGCACGACTGTCATTTGGGCATACTTTGCATAAAATGAGATACTTGCATCAACATTACTAACTGCAAGTGCAATGTGAGTAAAACCAAGATCGGACATTAAAATAACTCCGTATATAGATGTTGACCGGACGAATGTAGGTATTGGACTACGTGCTTACTAAGCAAGCTGACACGAATGATAATGAAGATAGGCGTTATCTTCACAAAATTTATGTTTTTAACTTGGTTCGACAGTAATTCTTGGCTGCTGGAAATCGGTAGTAAACGAATACTAATTGACCCTTGGCTGGTTGGTTCGTTGATTTTCAGCAATTTGGATTGGTTATTTAAAGGTTCGCGATCGCAAAATCGCCCAATCCCAGATAATATTGATTTGATCCTGCTATCTCAGGGTTTAGAAGACCATGCTCACCCACCAACGCTCAAGCTGTTAGATCGCAGCATCAAAGTTGTAGCTTCTCCGAATGCCGCTAAGGTAGTACAGCAGTTGGATTACACCCAAGTAACAGTATTGGCTCATGGTGAAACTTTCACTTTAAATAATCAAGTAGAAATCAAGGCTTTCCCTGGCTCTCCAATTGGCCCGACTTTGGTAGAAAATAGTTATCTCCTCAAAGAATTGGAGAGTGGTTTAACTGTATACTATGAGCCTCACGGGTATCATTCTCCACAACTTCAGCAAGCTGCACCTATTGATGTAGTGATTACACCCTTTATTGATATGATGCTACCTTTGCTTGGGCCGATTATTAAAGGACAAAATAGTGCTTTAGAAGTCGTCAAATCATTACAACCTCAAGTAATAATACCTACTGCTGCTGGTGGAGATGTGTCCTTTGAGGGCTTGCTGATGAAACTCATTCAAACTAAAGGAACTGCTGAGGAATTTCGTTCGTTATTAGAAAAGAACAATCTTTCGACGCGAGTATTTGAGCCGAAACCAGGCGATCGCTTTGAACTACCATTAGAAAAACGAGCATTAGCAATCTAAGTTGCACCTAGCCCTAGCGATTACAAATCGAGGTTTTCAACCCGCGCAGGCGGGTTTTGTCTGTATAGCCGCGACTTCTAGTCGCTAGGGCTAATTTTTTTCCATAGCTGAATTATCTTGCATATACACTTGTCTAATCGGAAAAGGAATTTCAATTCCTACTTGCTGATAGCGTTTGTGTAATTTTTTGACAAATAGATGTTTGCCAATCCGCTGATCGAAATATTCACTTACCCGCATATAAAGCGTAAAATCTATACTAAAATCATTAAAAGTATGAAATCTGATATATGGTTCATTATCTTTTAATTCCGGTGCAATTTCTTGCATAACTTCTTTAGCAACTTCTACAGTAACTTTTTCAACCTTTTCCAAATCGCTATCATAACTTACACCCACATCCATTGTTAAAGTAATTTCTTTTGCAGGTAAATGATAGTTGGTGAAAATTGCCGAAGACAGCTTAGAATTGGGAACAATGACTATATTATTGGAAATTTCTTTAATAGTTGTATTTCGCCAAGAAATATCTATAATATATCCCTCATGACCGGCATCTAGTTTCACATAGTCTCCAGTTCTAACTTGCTTAGAAATAACTAAGTAAAAACCAGAAAATAAATTTGCAAGTGTGTCTTGAAGTGCCAAACCAACTGCTAGACCACCAATACCTAAAGTTGTGACTATTGGTGTAATTTGAACGCCTACCGTTTGCAAGATGATTAATGTTCCTAAAACTAAAACAGTAATCTTAGCAAGGTTAGAAATAAGTGATGTGGGAATCCCTTCTGCTCTGCGAATATATAAATTCAGGAAACCAGCAGTCAATTTAGCCAAGACTAAAGTTATTGAAAATAGTAATGCCATCGTCAGAATTTTTTGCAGTACGATGGCAATATTTGGCTTGAGGGGGGCACTCAGAACTGCCCAAAAAAAACCGCCAATGACAAACCAAAGAAAAGTCATCCGGTGTAGAGAGTGAAATATAATTCTACTGCCGGCAATTCGTTTATTAGTAACGAATGTTTCTAGTTTTTTGAAGATAACTTTTTCACCGATTATTCCAGCCAGAAAGCCAGATACAATAAACACTATCGGCGTAATCCATTCCATCATATCAATTTTAAATTTGGAATTTTACATTTAGAATAACAGCACTATTGCTGTAATTATGGCTAAATTTTACCTTGTTATCGGATTAGCTGCTTAAAATTTTCTTTCCTTATGGATTTGCCAATTATTTACCACCCAGATTACATTGCTCCCCTACCTGAAGGACATCGTTTCCCGATGTCTAAGTTCCGACAACTCTACGAATTGCTATTAGCTGATGGTGTAGCGAATCAAGAACAATTTCACACTCCTGAACGTCCGCTACCAGAATTGATAGAGTTAGTCCATACTCCAAGCTACGTTCAAGCTTATTGCGAAGGAACCCTAGACCCCAAAGCACAACGTCGTATTGGTTTGCCTTGGAGTCCAGCACTAGCAAATCGTACTTGTGTAGCGGTAGGTGGTACGATACTGACTGCAAAACTGGCACTAAGTCAGGGTTTAGCCTGTAATACGGCTGGTGGAACTCATCACGCCTTTCCTAGTTATGGGTCTGGTTTTTGTATTTTCAACGATTTAGCGATCGCTTGTCGCGTTTTACAAAAATTTGGACTCGTCCAAAAAATCCTGATTGTCGATTTGGATGTGCATCAAGGAGACGGTACCGCTTTTATCTTCCAAGACGACGACAGCGTTTTTACTTTCTCTATGCACTGCGAAGTCAATTTCCCTGGTACAAAACAAAACAGCGATTTGGATGTTCCTTTGCCGGTGGGAATGGAAGATGACACTTATTTACAAACCTTAGCGAATTATTTATCAGATTTGTTGTCTAAAGTCAAGCCAGATTTAGTATTTTATGATGCAGGCGTTGACCCTCATATAGGCGATTGCTTGGGGAAATTAGCTTTAACTGATGCTGGCATTTTTCGCCGGGAAATGCAGGTTTTAAGTACCTGTGTGAGTAGCGGTTATCCCGTCGCCTGCGTTATTGGCGGCGGTTATGCTGATGATATGAAATCTCTCGTTTGGCGGCATTCCTTGCTGCATCGTGCCGCTAGCGAAGTTTATCAGCAATACAAACTATAGCAATCCGATTTGATTTCTGAATTAATCGTAGGGACTAGGGACTGGGGACTGGGGACTGGGAAGAAGGAATAAAGGTTGAGTTTTTTTCACGCAATCAAATATGAGTCCTATATTTTAAACGCATAGGTACGCAGAGTGCTGCCAAATTTAATTCGTAGCGATTCGCATTAAAATAATACTTTGCGCCCCTCTGCGTTTAAATCAAAACCCTCAATTGTTAACTGGATGAACAACGGCAAAGTCAGAGTCTACGAACTAGCAAAAGAATTAAATTTAGATAGCAAGAAGCTATTAGTAATTTGTGAAAAGCTCAAAATTGCAGTCAAAAGCCATACCAGTGCAATTCCAGAATCTGATGCGGAACGCATTCGTTTAGCGGTAAATAAACTAACAGCAAAATCCTCGAAAACTAAAACAACCTCTGAAGATTGGGGCTATACATTTATAGCTTCAGCAATTGATAGCTTTATCCGCCATCTTGAAGGTGAGGCTGCCTTGAAATCATATTCCGATTTTAGGGAGCGGCGCGATCGCGCCAATCAGTTAATGTATGAATGTGTCGGTAAAAAGCCTTCTCTATTTTATGTGCGTCGCAAAGGTGCGGGGAAAGAAACAAGAGAGGAAATCTGGGATTTGACAATAGCAACAGACTCCGATGATTTTCCATTACCCGCAAGACTTGACAAGCTCAGAAAAACATTAGGATTTAGAGCAGCTGTACAAAAAGATGGACGCGACGGTATAAAAATACTTTCGGCTCAATTGTTACAACTCTCACGGGGACACGCCGACAGCTATGCCATAGCTTGTCGCTTGCGTTTACTGGCTAATCATCAGCATCATCTCGATATTCCGCCAGCGACATTGAAGCGCATCGCTACCGCGCCAGTTTGTGGCGACCATATACCTACAGAAGATCAGCTAAAAGCTTGGAAAGCATTTTTGCAAATTGAAGAAAAAATCGCGAAAGCGCGTCAATTTTGTGTGCGTTATGTAAGTCATAACTATAATTTTAAAAGACGAATCAGTTTTGAAATTGATCTAAACTCAGCCACCCTTGACGGCTTTTATCAAAATTCCCTCGAAGTAGATAATTTTTGGGAACGAGCAAGAGGCACAAAAAACGAAGATTTAAAACTTTTTGAAACTGCTCCCGTCGGTAAAAATTGGATTAGCGGTCGTCAATTAGGGACTGTTGAAGAAATTGATCCCAACCGTTGTATTATCAGCCTCAGATTAGAACGTGACTTAGCTGAATTCATGGCAACAGAGCGTTATAAGTTGCCAGATACAGGATTTTTGTGTTTCGAGGCAGTTGGTGATATTCAACAGATTCAGCGCAAGAAAAAAGCTTTAGATGATTTGAATAATGGTTATACTCAAAATCCCTATTTGGGTAACTTTTTATTCGATGCTTCTCAAGCTAGACAGATCAAAACAACTGTTGAACTGCAACCACAAGATTTATTATTATCTTCTGCAAATCCTGGGCAGAAAGCAGCAGTGGAGAAGGTACTTGCCGCTAAGGATCTTGTTCTCATCCAAGGGCCACCAGGTACTGGGAAAACTACCGTAATTGCGGAGATTTGCTATCAAATTGCCCTTCGCGGGGGACGCACTCTAATTGCTTCTCAAGCCAATTTAGCAGTAGATAACGCCCTGAGTCGATTAGTTCACAACCCAGTAATTCGCGCTGTACGCAAGGGTAAAGCCGAAAAAGTTGGGGAAGAAGGACAGCCATTTTTAGAAGACCAAGTGATTGGCAGATGGCTAGAAAATACTGCAACTGACTGCGAAAATAATCTGACTCAACGGCTGGAAAATATTAAAATTTTCACTCAATTACTGGCATCATCACAAAGATTCACAGCTTACTTCCAAGCAGAGGAAGAATTTAATCAGCAACAAACTAAATTCAATGAAAATAAGATAAAACTAGAGGTAAACTTTCAAAATCAAGAAAAAAATTACAACGAAACTGTAGATAAACAGAACGAGGTTGAATTACTAATTGCCAAATTAGAAAATATATTAAAGACTTTACCAAATATCAACTGGGAAGCTTCAGAAGTTACAGATTTCTTGCCACTTCTTAAACCCTATACAGAAGGTAACAGTTTAGTAGAAGAGTTTTTAGCAAATGTTCGTCAAATCATCAAATATACTGATGAGCTTGGCTTTGTGCGTCCGGCGCTTGGTGCTTTTGGTTTAGCGGCTTGGTTGCGTAAAACTGTAGCAATAGAAATTTCTGGATTTAAAACTTCTTTGACTGATGCTCAAGAAGCAAGTAAAGCCATCTTAGAAGTTGCAGCATCAGTGGAGGTTGTCAAACAAAGTTTCGTCTCGTTGAATCAGTTACAACCAGATTATCAGCAATATCATACCAAACTGCAAAATATACAGCAAACAATCCAGATATGGCAAAACCGCAAACGGGAAATAGATTACATTATCTCAGCAGTTAAGGAATGGAAATCTACAGCACCTTCTCATCTGTATCAAACTTTAAAAGAATGTCATCAATCAGGTGTACCACTCACAGAAAATTTAGTTGACTTACCGCTAGGGTTATTGATGTTTGCTAATACATTAAAAGTCCCAATATTACCAAACAATCAAAAAATAAATCTACCTGAATGGGAAGTATTAGCAAAGGCGATCGCTTATGAAATAAACGGAGGTTTTACTGACAGGCGGGGTAAACAGCATAATTTTAGCTATTTTTTACAAGAAAATTTTAGTCAGATTCCAATGGTGCTATCAAAGAGCGATCGCACTCAATGGCAAGAAACCTATCAACAGTTTAACAATTATCAGCTACTCAACCCCAAACAACGAAAATTACTGGTTGAGAATACCCAGGTTTTCTTAATTAGAATGCAACGGACTTATGGGACATCATGGGAATGGAATAATATCGACTCTACTCTCACCCGTATTACACAAGAATTGTTAGATATTATCCTTGCAAATGCGCGTCAATGCGTTTTAAAAGTCAAAACGGAAACCGAGCAACAACTTCAGCATCTACAAGGACAATTAAATGAACTTCAGAAAAATAAAGTTAGCCAACAGCAAATATCTATTACTCAAGCTGAGGTAGAAAAAGCACAGCAGGATGCTAATTTCCAACTTGGGCAAGTGATTAATATTTTGCAAGAGCTTAATCAAAAAAATATTCCTTCTCAATTACGTATTTTAGTTGAAAAATATCTGGGAACACAATCAAATATTTGGGAGCATCCCCAAGAATTTGCAAATCAAGTAAATTACTGGGAAACTTCCATTAGTCAGCTTGAAACCTTAATATCATCATTAGAACCTTTTGCGGTACTGAAGATAATTAAACATTCTCTAAATGAGCATTTATCAAAGCTACAAGAAAAAACTGAAACTTCTCTACAGCATCTACAAAACTTACAAACTAATTTACGTGAGGTAGAACAAAAATCACAACCACAGCCATCAGAAAACCTAAGAGAAGAACGAAGCTGGTGGTTGACAAAATGGCAAACAATACCTGATAAATTTAAACCAGAAAATTCCCAAACCGACTTATTTAGTATAGAGTTTTTACGTAATATCAATACTCAGTTTGAATCTTGGCAGCAACAACTCCAGACAGACGAAACTTATCTCAATAAATATCAGAACTTTGTTCGAGATTGGATAGGAAAATTAAGAGAGCCAACTGAAGGTGATAGGGACGATTTAAGACGCATATATTTAGATAATGCTAATGTCGTCGGTATCACCTGTGTTCAAGCTGCAAATAGAGGTTTTTCAGAAGAATTCAAATCTTTTGATGTCGTTATCATTGATGAGGTTAGTAAGTGTACTCCACCTGAGTTACTAATCCCAGCTTTGAAAGGCAAAAAGCTAGTAATGGTAGGCGATCATCGCCAATTACCACCCATGCTTGATACTAGCACTTTAGAAGAAGTAGCTCAAACAATTGGCAATACACGAGACGAACTACAATTCCTAGAAGAATCACTATTTAAAAGTCAGTTTGAATCTGCTGATGAAAGCATCAAACAAATGCTAACTACACAATATCGAATGCATCCTTTTATTATGGGTGCAATCAATCAGTTTTATGACGGAAAACTAGAATCTGGTATTTTAGAGGCGGACACAAAACGCGCACATCATTTAGCAAGCGAAATTATCCAAGAATCTCAGCATCTTATTTGGGTAAAAACGCCTATAGAAAATCAGTTTTTAGAGCAACGAAACGGAACTTCTTACTTTAATATTCCAGAAATTGATGCGATTGAACGTTTGTGTCATCAGTTTGAGAATACTTGGACTTCTAAAGTTGCTAATGGGGAACCAAAAAAAGAAATTGCTGTAATTACATTTTATGGCGCTCAATTAAGAAAAATTGATGAACGTCTGCAATCTGAACTTTTTCCTTCGCTAGAAATTCGTACTGGTACAGTAGACAGATTTCAAGGTATGGAAAGACCTGTTGTAATTGTCAGTATGGTTCGCAATAATAACAAAGGAGATGTGGGATTTGCAAAGAAACCAGAACGAGTTAACGTTGCATTTTCCCGCGCTCAAGAACTATTAATAATTGTGGGTTGCCATAATTTATTTACCCATCAATCAGGTAAAGTCGGAAGTATGTATTCTGAAGTATCAAATATTGTTAGTCTTCATGAAGGTTTCGTTGATGTTTCTCGCCTCTTCAGCTAAATCTGTGGTGTGCTTACGCATAGCCGATCGCAGGTATTGCGCGAATCGACAAAAAACCTAAATTTCATAAACTGTAACTTAGGCTAAGTATCTTAACGGAATTTGCTCCTAAACAGGACTTACGCAACTGGCACAGTGCGATCGCTAGCCAGTAGTACATAAGTATTTAATTACCCAGAATGTATTTGATATTTACAAGCTCAAGCACAATTTGCTTTTTAATTATTTAATTGAGCAACTAAAACGTCCAGATATTGCTGCCTTCTATGTAGTTTTTGGGTGCTCGGTGCGCTTCGCACATCATTGCTTGTGCCAGTTGCGTAAAGTTCTGAACCAAAAATTCTTAGGTCTACAAAGACTCTAAATAGTTCAAAAGATCCGCCATTTCTTGAGGACTAGGTTGGAATTTTGGCATTGGCGGTGTTTCGCCACTGATCACTTGGTGAATCAGCCCATACCGAGACTTGTGCTTTGAAACAGCTTGCAAACTGGGCCCCACTCGCCCGTCTGCTTCCAAGCCATGACAACCAGCACAGTTAATTTGAAATATCGCGTGTCCTTGAACTGGGTTTCCTGTTAGGGATAGAACACTCTTGACGTATGGATCGGAGGCTTGAACCAACTGAACACCAAAAAAGCCCAAAGGGACTCCTAGCAGTATAGTCAGCGTCAATAAAACGATCCGCTGAATCAAAATTTCAGGTTTGTTAATCTGGTTATCCAAAAGGTTTGCTGTGAAAGTCTAGGTGTGCTAAAAAGTTTTCATTTCCTACACATAGCTTAAAAGTTCTTGATTGTGTCTGCAAGCACAGAAGACTATTTTTTTGTGACCAGTCGCACTCCAAAGGGCTGTAGGGCGCAGCATTCATACGAAATTTGGTAAAATCAAAAACAGGCAACGAATATTTAATAATTACAAAGAGGAGATTTACAGTGGTTGAACCCCTGCTATCAGGTATTGTCCTTGGTCTAGTTTTCGTAACTCTCGCTGGACTTTTTTACGCTGCATATAAGCAATACAAGCGCCCCAATCAGCTGGGGGGATGAGGGAGTGCTGAGTTAGGAGTTAGGAGTTAGGAGTTAGGAGTTAGGAGTTAGAAGTCATATTCTTCTTCATCTCCTTTATCTGCTCCTGATTCCTGATTCCGAATTCTGTAGAAAGTAAGTGATGTGTTGCCGTAAACTTTCTGGCGGCAAATTTCCCAAGCGGGAATCTCTGGCGGTGTCCAACCTTGTGAGGCGTGTTCAACTGCGATTTCGCCGCTAGAATCTAAAAGTTGATGGTGAGCGATCGCTTCTAATACTGGCTGATATAATCCACTGGCATAAGGTGGATCGAAGTAAATTCTATCGAATTGCTTGCTTGATAAAGTCTTTAACTGCTGGGTAATATCTCCCCGCAATACCCGAAATTCTTGGTCGGCATTAGCTATCTGCTGCCAATTTTGTTGAATGGTGGCACAGGCTCGGCTCGATTGTTCAATTCCCACTACTAGGCTGGCTCCTCTACACAAAGCCTCTGCGCCCATTGAACCAGTACCGGCGCACAAATCTAGCCAGCGACAAAGAGCAATTTCTCCTTGCCAAATATTAAATACTGCCTCCCTTACCCGCGCACTAGTGGGTCTAGTTTCTTTCCCAGGTAAAGTTTTTAGCTGGCGATTACCGTAAATTCTCAGGCTCATTAGTTATTAGTCATTAGTCATTAGTCATTAGTCATTGGTCATTAGTCAATGTTTAATGGTCGGTGGTGATTTTGATTTATTCACAAAGGACAAAGGACAAAGGACAAATGACAAAATAATTATGCAGGAATTTTTTCGCGGACTTGAGCAACGAAATTAGACAGGATTTGCAATCCGATATTAGAGGATTTTTCGGGGTGAAATTGTACTGCCATCAAATTTTCATGAGCAATCGCAGCTGTGACGGTTTGAGTGCCGTGAGTGATAGTTGCTGCACGGATTAGCGGGTCTATCGGGTCAACATAGTAGGAATGGACAAAATATACCCAAGGATCGGACGGTAAATGCTCCCACAAAATACTTTTTGGTTGAGTGATTTCTAGTTGATTCCACCCCATGTGAGGAATAGTTATGTCAGGTTCGGGACGAAACCGCCGCACTTTTCCTTTGATAATTCCTAGCCCTGGTTGAGTACCTTCGGCACTTGATTCAAAGAGAATTTGTAATCCTAAACAAATTCCCAAAAAAGGTTTACCAGATGCGATCGCTTCTTTAATAGGTTGTTCTAAACCACGCGATCGCAGGTGTTGCACTGCTGGATCGAATGCTCCCACTCCCGGTAAAACTATAGCATCTGCCTGCTCTAATTCCTTTGGAGAGTAAGTAACATTAGGAGTTGCCCCAGCTTTTTCCAAGCCTTTGCAAACTGAGTGCAAATTTCCCATCTCATAATCTACGACCGCAATTACTGGCATTTACCTGCTCCTTGTAAATTTATTATGGAGGGTTTTTCTATTCTAAATAATATTTGTTATGAAGAAAAGAATTCTATTAACTTCTTTTGACACTTGGCTAAAAGATCAACAGTCAAATTCTTCTGATGATTTATTACTTGAAGTGAGCAAACTTGAGTTGATACCACATGACTTAACTTTTTTACGCCAGTTACCCGTAGATGTGCAACTTGCTAGTACTCAGGTAATTGAAAAAATCAAGGCAATCCAACCTGATTACATCATCTGTTGTGGCATGGCTGCAAGCCGTACACAATTAAGTGTGGAAGCAGGTGCTAGCTGGAAAGAAAGTATTTTACAGACAGAAGTTGATTTAGAAAAATTAGTGGCGGGAGCAGCAAAAATTCAGATTAGCCACGACTGTGGAAAATTTGTCTGTGAAGGTCTTTACTATTCAGTGTTGGACTACTTAAACCAAAATAAACTCACAGCACGTTGTATTTTTGTCCATGTTCCGGTTCTCAATCAAGAAAATTTGATGGAGATTCTTGCCGATTTCGTATTAATTATTAACAAACTGGCACTTTCATCAAGTTGTTAATGTCTGTATGGTGAAATAAATATCTAAGTATATGTTGCCATTGTTACTAATTTTCCCAATTGCCCAATCAACTCCTGCCACGCTACCACCTGAAGAAGTCGTACAACCACAAGAAGTACGTCCTTTACCAGGTCAATTGGATACAGTGCCAACCTTTAACAGCAATAGTCCAGAATTGGTGTTGAAAGAAGGAATTTTACTTTCCACCTTTCCACCAGATGGGAAAAAAGTGCCAACAGCGCATCTGAATTTTCCCTTTCGAGGACGATTTGATATTTTTGCCCATCACGTTGCGAAGGCTGAACCAGCAGAGAATTTACGTTCTCTTTATTTAGGGATAATTTTGCATAACCCTGGTTCGGAACCAGTGAAAGTAAATATTTGGCAGGCGGCGAGTTATTTAAGTCAACCGGATGCACCATTTATTCAATTACCATCTTTTAGCCAAAATCCTTTAGGTAAAATTTTTGCCGGGCCTGGCGATCGCGTCATGTCTGATGTGCTTCGGGGAGTGCGACAAGAGATTTTTCCTGCCCAAATTGAGATTCCACCAAAGCAAAGTCGGATGTTACTAAGTTTACCAATTCCTGTGCAGGGATTGACACCACCCTTAAATGGTCGGTCTACATTCATGCGACTGCAAAGTGATGGCACTGTCTATGCAGCTAGCCTAGCGATGTTTGCACGCGAGAATCCTGATGGCAGGGAGCGATCGCCTACTTTAGAAGAATGGCAGAATTTACTAGATAATGGCGATTTGGCTGTGCCGCGAGATAAAACTCCCACTCCCTTAGAAGAAACTGGTAAGCCAAGAATTTATGGGCGAGTTGCGGGAGTGGTTGGTGGTTCGCGATGGAGAGCCTTATTAGTAGATAATCCTCAAGCCAGATATCTAACTATTCCCCAGCCTGGTCAAGTGTTTTCCTACGCTTTGAATACCCTGCATGGCGGTACATTAGGAACTGGTCAAATTCAAAGTGCGCCTATGCTGGTGCGCTATCCTGACACTGCATATCGCGCTCATGGCAACTATGGAATTCAATATAACCTCAAGTTGCCGCTATACAACAATACTCAAAGTTCTCAAACTGTTAGTGTGTCGATACAAACACCACTAAAGGAAGATCGGTTAGTCAAACCAGGGTTACGCTTTTTGAGTACACCAGATCCTCAAGTATTTTTTCGAGGAACAGTGCGAGTACGTTACAAAAATGACCAAAATCAGCCGCAAACTCAGTTTGTGCATTTAGTACAAAAGAGAGGTCAACCAGGGGAACCATTAGTTTTATTAAAGATGAAACCAGGCGATCGCTCTTTAGTAGAAGTTGACTTTCTCTATCCGCCAGATGCTACACCTCCGCAAGTATTAACAGTTTCGACTCAAGCTGAACCTCGGTGATCGGTTATGGGTAATGGGTAAGGGCTTTTCTCTAATTACCTGTTACCAAAAAATAATTAAAGCCTGTTCTCAAGCTTTTCACTCCAAGTTTGTATATTTAGGCTGAATACTTATTTTGTTCTATGCATTGCAATAGAAATAGCAGACTAAGTAGATAGCCAATAAGAGGACGGTATGGCAACGAATCAAAAAATCAATCAAGAAACAGAGTTAAATTCGCTTCAGCAACTTGTTGGAACCCTAATCTTACTGGTAGAAGATGAGCCAGAGATTGCAGATTTGCTCACCTTCATTTTGGAAGCAGCAGGTGCAGAGGTAGTGGCTTTAAGCGACGCAGAAGAAGCCCTTATTTTGGTCGAATCGCTTCATCCCGATATTCTGCTGTGCAATATGAAGTTGCCCAATCGCGATGGAAATTGGTTAATTGAGCAAATTCGAGTGAATTCTTGCCCATCATTAAGACAATTGCCTGCGATCGCTATCACTTCTTATACACGGGAAGTCTCAAGCTATAAGGCTTTGAATGCTGGTTTTAATCGATTTTTAGTCAAGCTTGAAAGTCCAGAAGAAATTGTAAATGAGATTGCTAACCTGCTATCTACCAAGCTTTAAATATAACTAGCTAGCCTCGATCTCGTTTTTGATACTGCTTCCACACAATACTCTGTGGGAGCGCACAGCTAGCTATATACTCCTAAAAACGATTTTAAGAAAAGAAACCATAAAACCCTAAATGAGTAGGGTAAAATGTTGGATATATTTGTTATCCTCGTTGAAAACCCTTTGCTGGCTTTTGTTGCCCCTTACCCTTGGGCTTAGATTTGTTAACTTCTCCTAAAGCTTCCTGAAATAAGTTATGCAAATGTATGGGTACACTGGCAATGTCTGGCAACTCTGGCTCGATAGGTTTATGGAATTCTTGCAAAAGTGTATCCAAGTCACTTTCAAGCCTAAACTCTGGACGTTGCAAAAATGTTTGCAATACATTTTCTAATTGAGTTGGATACTGTTGCGCCAATCGATGCCAAATAAAAGCATTAATACTTTTATCTTCGAGGTAGTAGCGAATTAGTTTTTCCGCTCCTTGAACACTTTGCCAATCCTCTGCTGATAAGATTGCTTGTACTTTACTATATGTTGGTAAAAACATTTGTCCCCAACGGGGATGAGAAAGAGCCGTTACCTGTTCTGCTTTTTTGAGTTCAGCAGGCAAATCAACCTTTGGCATCACCATTTTGCTCTTGCTGCTTTTGCTGTTAAGCATCTCAGAGACTAGATTGGAATCTGCACCAAATTCTTGTGCGGCTGCTTTGATTTCCTCGTCGCCAATGCCAGCTGCTTCTGCCACTTCCGCAAGAGATTTAGAAGTATCAATTCCTGCGGCTGCAAAGGTTTTTTCAGTAATTACTTCTTGAAATTCCGCTATTTTTTTATTCAGCTGGTATCCAGGTAGTGTGATTTCATCAGTGCCAAAAAAGTCCACAAACTGCTGATGATATTTTTCTACTGACTGCCAAGCTTCTTCTAGCAAGTCTGGAGCATCGCTGTAAAGATTACTTTTATAGTTTTCTTTAAAATTACCAATTGCTACGGCAAGTTTTGGTTTACCTAATTTACCCATTATTGTGTAGGGGCCAGAAAACATCCAGTAGCTATCGGTAACGGGAGAAATGCGAGTTAGCAAGATTTCTCCGACTTTCAAGCGAGATATTGCCTGTAATGTTTGAGGATTGTTTGGCTTGACAATGTAGTGTTTATCTGTCAACCAGTTCGTCAGTTCAAAACCATCAGGTAAAATATTAGTGATGGCAAATAAGCCAATAAAACTATGATGCCAACTATTGATTAGGCTGCGATCGCTTTCTGCTAAATCTGGATGGCTTTCGATAAACAAGTCTAATGGTGACTTATCACCGACTTTCCCATCTGTCAAAAAGCTATCGATGGTTAAGTCCTGCTGCGTACTATCACCACTGCCACGACGCAACTGTTCTGCGGCATAAACTTCTAGTGCTTGTGCCAGTTCGCCTTCAGCATCAAGGACAAAATCAACTAAGGCTTGTTTTAATTCGTGCGATCGTTCTAATATGACATCCACAAGTTAATCTCTCGGTGCAACAGATGTAAATTATAGCCTTTGAGAGAATTTCAGCATCTAGCTATTGCTAGATTTATGGAAATGCACACTTAGCAGAATAGGTTTGTTCGTGCAGGCATACTACAGCTGACATCTGTCACAGCTAGGTTATTGGGATTAAACCCTTGGCGAAATCGGCGGTGTGGTGTTTGGACAGCGATCGCAGTTATGGTATCACCTACTTCCACGCAGTACCTTAGAGTTACTGGCGCGAGTCCGACGTTGTTCGTGGACTTTAATGTTGAATGTTGTCAACTTTTCTACTTTTGACTGCAATTCAGCAATATTTCGCTCTCTTGATTGCTTTTAGTTGGCAAAAACGAAACGATTACCATTTATAACTATTATTTATCCATTAAATTTTATCCCTAAGTCAACACTTAGGACTGCTTCAATAATACGGTTCGGTTAACGTTTTCATATTTTGAAGATCCCCCCAACCCCCCGATAAATTGGAGGGCTTCCAAGCCTCTTTTACCCCCTTAAAAAGGGGGTCGCCGTAGGCGGGGGGATCTTAAGCTAACCGTATTGGGTTAAGCAGAGAACATTAAGGTGTGTTAGCCTACGGCATAACACTTATTCTAAATTTAATTGTAGGTAATAAATATGAATAATCTCTCTATACTTCTCCAGAGATTAAAAATAACCCAATTATATACATAGAGAAGCCATCAATTACTTGCCTTAATTTCTTTGTAGGGGGTATTTAAGTCAACTAAGTGATTTAGCATTGATGAGTTACTTAGCAGCTTTTTTCAAACCTTGCCATCTTTGTTGCAATCGCTGCAAGTTAGGTGTATGACCGCCATAACGCCAGCCAACATAAGCTTGACAAATTTCATCTATGACTTCAGCAGTTGCTAGAGCATGATGCTGGTATGAGACTCTGGCATACTCTAAAGGTGTTTGTGCTGGATGTTTGCCTAAACCTTTTTGGGTTGTCCATTGCAGCATTTGTTGATAAAGGCTCTCCATCCCTGGCAATTTCTTTAACCATCGGCGGTTGCGCCACTCTCGCCACTGACCCCAACCCAGCCAAGCGAAGAAAGCTGCTGTAGTTGACAAGATTAAGCCAGTCAATACGCCGAACCAACCTTGAGAGAATAAAGCTAAAAACCAAGCGATCGCTCCGATCGCCCACTTAAATATTGTCTCAAATAGATTATTCAACAAACCTGTCAGCGGAGAAGGTAGCCAGCCAGCAACCCAATGCCACAATTGACGTAACACACTAAAAGTCTGAGTGTCTTCAATGGATGGCGGAATCAAAGGATGATTGGGAATAGGGTCAAAGGCAAACCAACCATATTTCGGAAAATACACTTCCGTCATCGCATAAGCGTCAGTATTACGGACAACATACAGCCCTGTAAATGGATTAAATTCTCCCGCACTAAACCCTGCTACCAACCGCGCTGGGATACCAATGGAACGCAACATTACCGTAAGAACTGTTGAAAAGTGGTCTGGATAGCCTCCCTTTTGCTTAAACAAAAAAGTTTCTACCAAATCTTCTTTTTCACTCAAATAAGGTAGGTCTAAGGGATTTTGGGGAATAGAGTAGCGTTGCTTTAAATATTGAGCTAAGTAGAGAGCTTTTTCGTAGGGTGAATCTAGGCTTTTAACAGACTTCGAGACTTTTTCTTGATTATAGTTAGCGAGGATTTCTTCGGTACGTTGCCGGACTTTTTCGGCAATTTCGGGAGGAATTTGCAGATAATACTTTTTAATTTGTGGTGGATATTTAGTAGAAGCTTCACCTAATAAAGTGCGATCGCGGTATGGCACTTGGGAAACTACTGTGTAGGTGAAGCCTTCTGATAATTCTACAGGCGATCGCAATCCGTCTTCTTTATCAACAGCAATCACTGGTGCTGGAAAGTAAACTTCTTTGGGATAAGTCATCGCTGGAATCAGGTTAGGCAAATCTGACACCACTGTATAAGTTTGCACTACTTCTTGGGTTTTACCAGTGAGTACGGATGGAGAAAGAAAAATTTGGTAAGACCAAGGCGATCGCCTAACAGTCGTAACATTTTCATTGCGAGAAACTTCCCATCCCTTACCTGTATAGCGATCGAATCCTAATACTCGCCAAAAACCCTCAGCTTGCGATCGCACCCGCATCACTACCTTGGGTTTCATCTCGCCGCGCAGGTTTTGGTTTATTTGGCTATTAAAACCGTAATAAAAATTATTATCTAATTTACCTGGTTCACCTGTTTTATTTTGTCCTGTACCACCGCTACCACTGCCTTGATTCTCACCTTTACCTTGGCGGACATAACCGGGATTAATGATACTACGTCCGGTGAAATTACTTTTTACTTGAATAGCAGAACTTACAGGAAAATTTCGTAATTGATAGCCGGGAAATCTGGGTAAAACAGCAAAAATTGCCAGCCCTAGACCGACAATTAGTAAAAAAGTTAGAATTAAAAATTTAAAATTAAGACTTGAGGAATTCTTCTGATTGAATTTTTCCTTTTGAGTTTTTAATGGCTGCAAACCCAAGCGCGAGCGGTAATCTAGTACTAAAGTTGGCAGAGCGATCGCTAAAAATAACAGCAACACAGGTGCAAATGCTAAAGTCTGACTTAGGGTTGCTGCCACACCCAATAAAATCAGTCCGATCACAATCGAATAGCCCAAATTTTTCCGGCGCGGTGTATCAAAGCTGTGTAACACCTGGAGTTGAATTAATAACTCTGCCAAACCCAACCGCGTATCATTTAACTCTCCGACTAATCGCCCAAAGAAAGCACCCAGTGCTACTAACATACCGATGGCGATACAGAATTTAATTGCAACATTGCGATCGCGGCGACGATAATAACTCCAAATCGCACCTACTACACTTAGGGGTAACGCCCAAAAACTAAATGAAGTCTCAGCAGCAATATCCGTCGCTACAATTCCCAAAATAACCAACGCTAGCACCAGCACCCGCAAAGAAATAGAATCTTCCACTTCAATCAAAGGCGATCCCTGCGGATTTTGCCGCCAGAAATTACCTGCAGGGATACGCCAAAACCGATTCATCCTGGATAAGTTAAACATTTGAGTCTAGTAGAAGCAATGATGTAGATGCAACAAACACAATGCAGGGGAGATAATTACTTACCCTACTACTGTGTCAAAAAATGACCTAGCGTTTCCCACAAGTAAGGTAGATCGTAGCCCCCTCATCGCTTGCAGGGAGGGGGTTGGGGGAGGGGTTCTTGTACTTCACTCAAGCGAGAACCGCTATAGATAAGGGGTAGAGATGGAGATACACGAGAAATGGGTGACGTGGTAAATCGAGAAATCAAATACTTTCTCAATATCCCTATGTCCCCATATCCCCGTGTCCCTGTGTCTTTGTAATAACTGCTTCTCGTAGACACCCTAATGACCGTTTATTGAAAAATAGGATAAGCTTCAAAACCAGGAAAATCCTTTTAATATATATCGGCGTTGATTGAGATAGTGTGCTAGCGGTGGCAATTTCAACTAAATCGTGGGATTAATCACAAACAACAACGACTGTTCCTCTATTTCTGGAAATTCAACTTCCAAGGTATAAGTTGGGTTAAGTTGCTCGCAGCCTAACTCTACATTTAAGTATCCCGAAGTCGAAGATGTTGTCATTGCTAAAGTGCCACTTCCCCGCAGCGTCAAAGTTCCTTTAACAGGTAACTCAGCTTGAACAAGCAACTTCGTAAGTTTACCTAGAGACTGGTATTCTACTCTGATGTTCAAAGCACCAACACTAGTTAGCCATTGTCTTTCTACCACCGGACTGGTTGTTGAAACTGGTAGAGTCAGATTTTCTAGCAGTTGTTTAGCTGCTAGCAACGACAAAGCCATCTGTTGACGCGGTTGTAAATCTGAGTAATCGCTCTGAATAGCGGGCATTGTCTCCAGAGTGCTTGCAGACCGATAGGTGCTTCTTAGCACCAATCCAGCTATATCATTTAGTGCTTGAGACTCATTGGGAAAAAAGTTCTCCACCACTTGAACTAATTTTGCCCCCAATGGCACTGAAGATGTCACTAAAGCCTGACATTGTTCTAGCAATTGCTGGAAAACTCTTTCCGGTAAGCGGGTTGGCAAGGTCAACTTTGACTGTTGTACCATCCATCCCCAGCTCGGAACGAGTGTCATTGACGGCTCATCAACAAAATCAGGATATTCGATTAATTGTGTTTCCCAAGGAAACAACGGTGGATGTTCTTGGGCTTGGATTTGTAGCCGATGCTTAAGGACAGCTTGAAAACGATCTTGCACAGTAGGAATTTCTCCCAGTTGAAAGGTCTGGGGCGTTCCTCCTAATTTTGGTTCACTGCTTTTTGAAGCAGTGGCTTCATTGAGGAGGTTTTTTACCCCGTCATTTTCCTCACATTCTACCGATTGCTCGTTATTTTTGACATCATCTGTCAATAACCAATCGAGACACTGGTGTTGTAAGGATTCTGAGTCACTATTCATGAGTAGATGCACCCGATCCGGAAACTAATGAGTTACGAATTTCCCAAGCTTGCTCAAGAATCTTAAACCATCGTTTTTGTAGTTGTGCCATTGACAGCCCTAAAGTTTTTGCTATTTTTTCATCAGCTTGTCCTTGTTGCTTCAACTCTAATAAAGACCGTTGCTTATTGTCCAGCTGTGCTGTGTATACTTGCCATTGCTGAGGAGTTAAACCCAAATTGGTGTGCAAAGAAGCTTCCAGCCACTCGTGAACTAATTCCCAACGGTGCAACAGGGCAAACCGAATCAAATGATACTTAAAGCGTTGTTGCAAATAATCTCTCTGACGAGGAGTTAAACCTAAAATCGACTCAATTTCCTGTGCTGATAAATCCTGGAGGCGGAGGGAAAAGTAATCAGCGCAGTCAGATTGTTGTCGTTGTTCGAGATAATTCATTAATTCTGTAACGACAACGGAGCGCAAAGTGTCTTCTTCAGGTTCGGGTTCGGCTTGCGTTGCCATTGTGGAGCGCAATTGGTGAATTGCTGGTTCTTCCCAAGAACCGTCACCTTCATTATTGCTACCTTCTGCGGCTTGTTCTATATCTACGCTGGTTTCTGGGGGCTGCTGTTGGGAAAAAGTTTGTGCCCGCAGGATAATTAGCTGTTGCTGGCGACCTGGTAAGGGAATGCGTCGCTTGCCGTAGCGCTCAGTAAATGCCATATACTCGGACAATTCCAAGAGCGTCTGAGGGCGATAAGTAGCACCAAGTTGATTTTCTCGCCGGAAAGCGTTCAACGCCTCTAAATAAAAACTCTGGAGGAAATCTTCAATTATCGTCAGCCGCCCTTGATAGCTCAATTGTCTCTGAGGAGGATTAATATACCGATAAATGATTGCACTCAGAGTACTGTGTAATTCGACTCTGCCCCGATTTGAACCCAACTGATAGTACCTGAGACATTGTTGCAGCCGATGCCGAGCTAAGGTCATCGCCGAGCTTTCTACAGATCCAGAAGCTTGGATACGTTTACTCTCATGACAAATCCGGTAAACTTCGCTGGTAATACGTGTTGCGACATCGTGACAATTCTGTTCTGAAGCTTTAGTTGACTGCTGAAACTCCTTGGACAGGAGTTGAAAGATCGCCTCCACGCCTGTAGAATTTTCTCCCAGAATAGTTGCAGATGGAATAGTTGCGGTTGCGGCTGAATTCATAGTCTCGGTTTTCAAAAGACCCTAACTTAACTTAAATACAACCTGTAGGACTGTGGGTATTGGCTAGTTTGGTTTTACGTATAAGCTAAACGCAGGCCAATCCTATATTAAGGATATGGCTGATTTTATTATTCCCAATTCTGATGGGATTGTTCACACTTGATAGATGTTATTGCCATTACCCAAGAGTCGTATACAAGTCATTATGGATTTAGAAGTACAAATTCAATTGCTGATTGACAATGCACCCCGCGATGGTATGACACCATATCTTGTTGCAGCAATTGCTCCTGCCCTGAGAGCGATCGCTCAAAAATTACGCTACTCCCAGTACTATATTCTCCAAAATTCGGAGTCAAGCTGGGTTTTAACTACATTGAGCAATCGTGCTAACCCAGGATTAGAAAAACGTGTGATTTACGCTTTCCCTACCATACAGGATGTCTCTCTAATTTCCCCTGATGGGCTTGACCCTCAAATGCTAGCTAAAATTACTCCTGTCACCCATATTTTGTTCCAATTGGTGGCATTAGAACCCGTAGATAGTATCGTTTTTTTGGAGACGCCGGGTAAGACCACTCATACCGTCGAAGTTCGGCGAACTGAACTAGAAAAACTCATGCAGAAACAGTTACGACAACAGCGATCGCCTAAACAGATCCCCCCTGATATTGCATAGAAAAAATTTGGATGTGGGGTTTTTTAGATACAATCCCACATCCAAATTTTTAAATCTCAAATTTCTTTAAAAAAGTTTTTTAAATCAGTGAAAAAAGAAATTTTTTCTTTCCGTTACACCATGCGATTGACTCAACTTTCGGTGAAACCTAAAATTGATTAAAAAATAGTTATCAGTGAACATTTTCCCTTTTCAAGTTTTAGTTTCCTAGTGAAGCAGAGTTTTATACTTAAGAACTTTCACATAAAAAATATCCCATTCTCGATTGTGAGGTACCCAGTAACCAAAAGCGGGTAAGTTTTTAGAGTGAGCGCTTAGTCAAACACTATTCACTCCCCAAGTAGTAATTTATTTTTTGGAAATCCTTAAGAACCTCCAAATAAAAACCCCACTTTCTAGCTGTTCAATAAGTGGATTGAATTAAACATAAAACTGCTTTAGTGCATTAAAGCGTTAACACAACATTTCAGGTTTTCAGTACGTTATGTAAGCCACAACACATCTACATCTAAATCCCCACTTTCTACCTGAGAACTTTGATAACTGATTTAATAGAGGCGACTTAGTGTGTACTCAGCGATGTTAATCAATGCTTGGTGGGATTCTGAGAATGGGAGAACTGCAAGATGTTCAATTGCCAACTTAGCATGGTGAGCAGCTAATTCTCGCGCCTGCTGTATACCTTGACTATCTTGAATTAGTGCTAGTGCTTGCTCTAAATCTCCTTCTTGAGCAAACTCTCGTTCAATCAGCACTTCTAAAGATGGTTTTTCCGCCAAAGCAAATAAAACGGGTGCAGTTAGATTACCGCTTTTTAGATCCGACCCTACTGGTTTACCCAAGGTATCTGTTGTACTGGTGAAATCTAAAATGTCATCAACAATTTGAAATGCTATACCAAAATGACGACCATAGCTATACAGATGCTCAACAGTTTCTCGCGAGACTTCACTGAGTAATGCAGCAGCTTTAGAACTATTGGCGATTAACGAAGCTGTTTTGTAGTAACTCTTCTCAATGTACGTTTCAATAGAGATACCAGCATCAAAACGATTTAGTCCCTGCTGAATCTCCCCAGTAGCCAAATCCATAATGACTTCTGAGAGCAGTTTCACTACCTCCAAATTGTCCAAGTTTGCTAAATACCAGGACGATTGGGCAAAGAGAAAATCTCCTGCTAAGATGGCAATGCGGTTCCCGAACAAACTATGAACGGTAGGAACGCCTCGCCGCACATCTGATTCATCTACCACATCGTCATGTACCAAGCTTGCTGTGTGAATCATTTCTGTAATCTCAGCAAGGCGGCGGTGACGCTGCGTAATGTCTTGTTCTAACATTGTTGCCCGCGATATTAGCAGGACAATTGCTGGTCTGATACGCTTTCCCCCAGCTCCGAATAAATGTTCGGCTGCTGCAAACAGAATGGGGTGGCGATTTCCAACTAGCTGTTTTAGGTTATCTGCTAGTAGTCGCAGGTCTGCTTCCACAGGGGTAAACAGGGAGGTGGCTGGGGTCATGGATGGGCGGACTCTGACTTAGGTTACGAAAGTTTACATATCCTATACTCATTTTAAGATAACCCTGTGCCAGCGCAAAGTTTTCATCAGGTAATCCCGTTTTTATGAGTCTATGGGTGATAATTAAGGTTGTTAAGGTTTTTGTCAATAAGCACTTGTACTTAATTTTTGGGTACTTAAACTTTAAACTAACTTAAAAAATGAATTCTCAGTACACGGGACACAGGTTACATTAAATTGTCTTAAGTAGTTTCTCATCTCACCTTTATTGCCACAGTCTAAAAACAATTCAAGCAATATTACTTATTGACAAAAATTAAGTAATCTAAATTTGCCTCCAAGAGGCAAGGCTAAATTTCTCTAGATTCAGGTGTAGCTCTTCAAAAAATTTGAAATTTAGCAGCCCAATAAGCTCAAAATTCAGGGTCGTTGTGTTACGCTAAAATATAGGAATTTTAAATTTTGTAAGATGTTTGCAGCCCAAAAGTTAAGTCAGCGACTAGTTGATTTTACTTAATTGGTGCTGTGAATCTAAAATAAATATTCGTCGGTAGATTAAGGGAATAAATTCTTTAATTTTTCCTACGATATGTAAAACTCTTGGTTTAGATCTGTGTGATATCCCTATGGGAAGCCGCTACACGTACTTAGCGCACGTAGAGCGCAAACATTGCTCTTTTACCAGCAGTTTGAGCAAAAATAAAGCAGATCGAGTAGACCGCTGAGAATCGTAGTTTTAGATTGCTAAACGGCAAGCTAACTGCTGTGGGATCTATGGTTTGCAAGAAGTCGCATTAGGTCATAAATTTTTTGTCCGTAGAGGATTTTATCTCTATAGGTAATTTTACCATAGGAAACTACAGTCATCAAGAATGTACTTGCTTGGCTGAGGTTCTACTAATTTTATGAAATTTTATATTCGTTTAGAAGGGTGCTAGTAGAACAATGATTTACGGAAGTATACCTATGATGATTTTTATTTTAGCCTCTGGATATTTGTTCGCAGTCTACCTGTTATTAGCACTGGCGAAGCGAACGGGTACAAAGACTGTTCCTACAAGTTTTTCTTCATCTACCGAAGGAAAACACAAGCAGGAGGAGATATCAGTAAGGACAAAGGTAACTCAAGCAGTTAATAGTCAATAGTTAGGAGTTAGAAGTGAGGAGCTATTAATTCAAAACTTATAACTCCTAACTTCTCACTTTTGAAATAGTTTTATTGGAGTTGGGAAATAGCGATATCGGTGAAAGAAACCTCTTCAACCATTGGGGTATAGCCTAGCCACTGCACTCCTGACTGAGAAAACTGTTGCGGACAACCGCTGACGGCGAAGCGAGTTGGTAATGGTAGATGAGTATTTCTTAAGCCTAGTAAGTCTAGTTCTTGCGCACAAGCTGCGACAACATGAACAGCTGGATCGACCAACTGGACTTGAGATGGGAGGAGCGATCGCAGTACTGGTGTCAGGTGGGGATAATGGGTACAGCCGTGAACTAGGGTGTCAATTTCCTGCTCTAATAAAGGCTCTAGGTAGCCTCGTGCGACTTGTGCAGTGTAAGGATCGTGAATGCGGTTTTGCTCAATCAGTGGCACAAACTCTGGACATCCAACTTGCCAGACTTGGACATCGGGAGCAATTTCAAGAATAGCGTGTTTATAAGCATTACTTTTAGCTGTAGCTGGAGTGGCAATTACACCAATCCGCTTTCCTTGCTGCACGGCAGCTTTTGCACCCGGTAGGATTACTCCCAAAATAGGTATGCTGAATTCTTGACGTACAGTTTCTAGGGCTAGGGCAGAACTGGTGTTGCAAGCCATAATCACCATTTTTACCTGCTGCTGTTGTAGCCAGGTAATAATTTCACGTGTAAATCGTAAAATTTCTGCTTGTGAACGAATTCCGTAAGGAAGTCTAGCTGTATCCCCAAAGTAAACTATTGATTCATTGGGGAGTTGCCGATATATTTGTCGCAGTACTGTCAGCCCACCCACACCACTATCAAAGATGCCAATTGGGGCACGTTGGGGTTCTCGATTGGAAGAATCGTCAAGATTCCCTGCAAAAATGGAAGATGAATACACAGGCAGATATATTTTTAGGTTTTGGGATTTAAAATACAGAATTTAGCAGACAATCTCTAATTTGACTACTAAATTCTGCGCGTCAAAGAAGTTTAAATACCACCTCTTTAATTAGTAATTTGTACTATATTACCTCTGCTGTAAGTATTTTAGAATGCCACGAGCGATCGCTTCTGCCATCCGATTTTGATATTCTGGTGTTCCCAATCTGGGATTATCCTCGTAACCAGTCATATAGCCTGTTTCTACCAAAATCGAAGGCATGGAGCTTTTCCTCAGAACATAGAATCTCGCTTTGCGGGTTCCCCGATCTTTAATAGTACCGATGTCCTGGAGAATGGTTTTACGAACTACTTCAGCCAGACCATAACCACTATCGAAATAATATACTTCTAACCCATTGACATCAGGGCGATTATCAACGGAATTAGCGTGAATGCTGACAAACAAAGTCGCATTAACTCGCTTGGCAATATCTACCCGTCCCTGAAGTTCTACGAAAAAGTCGGCATCCCGCGTTAGTACTGCTTGTACACCATTTTGCTCTAAAATTGCTCCTACCCTTTTCCCAATAGGCAGAATTACATTCTTTTCTAAAAGTCCTCCCAATCCAGGGGCACCTGAGTCTTTTCCACCATGTCCTGGGTCAATAACTACTAGCAATTTCCCTCTGGGAACTGAAGGGCGTGGCTGTGGCTGGGAGATTGGACGGGGATTATCTATGGGATTTGGTAATTGTCCTTGGTCTGGTAATGGCAGAGGAGGTAAAGCAATGGGTGGTGTGATGCTGCTACTACGTCGTAATTCTAAAGCTAAAAGCTGGTCGCCAATCTGGTTGAGTTCCCCAATTTGTACTCCGGCTGCTGGTTGAACTAAAACGGTGACAGTGTTGGATTCTTGTGGTTGCAGGCGTACCCGCAAAATCGGGCTATTAGGATTAAAAGTCGGGCCTGTGACTTTCGGAGCTAACTTAGCATTGTTGATAGTGATGCGGAACAGACCAGAGGTTCTATCCCAGCCTCCTGTAGCAGACAAAGTTTGGTCGGCTCGAATCAGCAGTTGTGTACCATTATTAGCCAGTTGTACAGACTGAATGCTAGCAGGTGTGTTACTTGGTGCTATGGGACGTGGACTGTTACTTCCAGGTAACTGGGCAACTCCACGACTGGGTAGAATCACAAAACCACCAACACTGCTAGTGGTTGCTCGCCAATTTGGACTATTTTCATCTACTTGTAAAGTCAGGCGAACAACAGATGGACTAGTTTGCAGCTGGCTGAACTGGATACGGCTAACACCATAGCGATTAATTGACAAATCTCGCTGTTCTAAACTTGGTGATAGAGTTGCGCCAGCAATATCGATGTTAATTGCCTTTTGATCGTTGCTACGATTTACCTGAATCTGAGGATTACCACCATTGGTACGGACAAAAAAACCATCACCAGTGACTTGTAAGTTCTCAATTTGAGTAACTTTGGCGACAACCATTCTGTTGTTCAGCGATCTGGTATTCAGTGGATTTACAGAGCCGCTTGTCACCACATTATAAATATTCCTTGGGGGAAATGTTGGTGTAGATGTTCTGGGTGAAGTATCAGAGGCTATACCTTGTTCTGGTTGCCCTTCAGTGTTTCTTGCAGGTACATTGTCGGCTTCTGGTCTAGGCAATTGCACTGTCCAGCGATCGCCAGTTGTACTCACAAATTGCACTCGTTTGGGGTCTAAACTATAACCAGGAGTTAGCTCAACCACTATGCGCGTTGTTTGTTCGTCAAACTGCCCAACACGGATTGAACGAATTGCACCGCCCACTTGTTGGGTTAGCTGCGGACGACCAAATGAGGTTCCTGGTAAATCAATAACTAGACGAGTCGGGTTAAAAATTAATTGTGCTTGGGGTTGAACATCACCTTGAGTATTAATTTCCAACTTGTTTTGATTGGCATCAAAACGCCAAGATTCAAGTCTCGCGGCCATTGCCGGCGACGATAGCATGAAGATGGTTCCAATAGTACTGGATAGTAACCAGCGTAATTTCACAGTCTTTTCTCCTGATTCACATTTATGGGAGCCGTCAACATCTCAACATATTGGCAAATCCTCACACCGTCACCGCGCATACTTGAGTTTTGCGCTGTTATTAAGACACAGCTAATGGCGTAAAATATAGCACGCTCCTCTGATTTTGCCATGCCATTAGCCTATATAAATTTGACTGCCAATTTTAGATTTTAGATTCCCGATTTTAGTTTTCTGCCAGACTAGGGTCTTGCTACACTAACACCTGTTGTAAGTGATACAAATCCAAAATCTAAAATCCTTCGACTCAGCACAGCCGTACCCTCCAAAGAAGCAAGCTATGCGTAGCATTTCGCAGGACAGTCTAAAATTCAAAATTTGTTGACTTGCAAAGTATCAAATGACAATAACAAAGAAGCTGCTCTTATTCCGCCGCAAGAATACTTAAATTGTTTTACTACTAAATTGGATAAAAATGGTAAAGATTAGATGTACTTACTCAACAATTTAGAAATTTAGACTAAATTACTTATCTTCTCTTTAGATACTGAAGAACGCCACGAGCGATCGCTTCTGCCATTTGATTTTGGTAAGCTGAAGTTCTGAGCCTAGCCATATCCTGTCGACCAGTCATATAACCCGTTTCCACGAGAATAGAGGGCATAGAACTTTTTCTCAGGACATAAAATCTGGCTCGCCGCACTCCCCTGTCTTTGATAGTACTAATACTTTGAAGAATACTACTACGGACAATACGAGCTAGATCCAGTCCGCTGTCGTAATAATAGACTTCTAAGCCATTAACATCGGGACGACTCGCACCTGCGGAATTAGCATGGATGCTCACAAACACATCAGCATTAGCTCGTTCTGCTAATTGCACCCGTCCCGGAAGAGTAACAAAATAGTCAGAATCCCGCGTCATAATAACCTGTACGCCATTTTGCTGCAAAATCTCAGCCAGTCTTTTACCAATAGGCAAGATAACATCTTTTTCGCGCGCTCCCCCAATGCCAAGCGCTCCTGAGTCTTTACCACCATGTCCTGGGTCAATAATAACTACCACTCGCCCATTGGTAACTCGGCGCTGTGGTTGTCTTGGAAACTGGGGATTTGGATTGTTTGGGTCTGGGAATGGCCCGCGGTTCGGCGGTGGTAGCCCAGGTAAAGCATAGGGTGGTCTTCCGGGAAGGGTGACAACTCGCCGAGAACCTTGTATTGGTACCAAAAGCTGGTCGCCGATTTGCTGAGGTTGCCCAATTTGCACTCCTCCTGCGGGTTGAACTAAAACAACCACTGTATTGGATGCTTGAGGTTGCAGACGTACCCGAAGAATGGGGCTATTGGGAGCAAAAGTAGGCCCTATAACTCTGGGAGCTAACTTGGCATTGGTAATTGTGACGCGGAAAATACCTAAGGATCTATCCCAGGTTCCCGTAGCAGATAAAGGTTGGTTGCCTCTAATTAGCAGTTGTTTTCCATTATCGGCAAGTTGCACAGACTCAATTGTTGCTAGCGAGTTATTGACAGATGCTCTACTGGGAGAGGAAACGACTTCTGACTGATTGTCCGAATTATTACTTCTAGGCAATCTGACAACTCGACTAGGTAGAACTATCAAACCACCATCGCTACTATTAGTTGCTCGCCAATCTGGGCTATTTTTATCTACTCGCAAAGTTAAGCGGACACCAGGAGGTTGACTTTGCAATGAGGTGAATTCGACGCGGCTAATACCATATTTGTTAACGGGTATATTCCTCTGCTGCATCAGACGTGGTGATAAAGATGCACCAGAGATATCTAGAAAGATGGTAGCGCGATCGCGGCTACGAATTACCTGAATCGGTGGATTACCACCACTGGTACGAATGAACAACCCATCACCTGTTACCTGTAAGCTCTCAATTTGAGTTGCTCCTCGTGTAGTAGCAACCCTTGAAATATTAGATTGACGTTCGGAGTCTGGGGTAACTACACTGTAAGCACTTCTAGGAGATGAAGCTACTTTTTCGACTTCTGGTTTCGGTAATTGCACCGTCCAGCGATCGCCAGTTGTACCAACAAATTTCACTCGTTTCGGGTCTAAACTGTAACCAGGAGTCAATTCGACAACTATGCGTGTTGTATCTACATCAAACTGTCCAACACGAATTGAGCGAATTCCCCCACCCACCTGTTGGGTTAACTGTGGACGACCAAATGTAGTTCCCGGCAAATCAATTACCAGCCGAGTTGGGTTGAAAATTAGTTGTGCTTGGGGTTGAACTGCTCCCACAGTATTAATTTCCAGCCTGTTTTGATTGGCATCAAAGCGCCAAGATTCAAGTCTCGCGGCCATTGCTGGCGACGATAGTATGAAGATAGTTCCAATAGTGCTGGCTAGTAACCAATGTAATTTCACAGTCCTTTCTCCTAATTCACATTCATGGGAGCCGTCAATATCTCAACTCATTGGTAAATCATCATCACACCATCACCACTTAAACTTGACTTCTGAATCCCTTGTTTGATTTTTAAGCCAGTATTTAGACACATTTAAATCATCGATCGGGTTTCAAATTAAGTTTAAATCCCCATGCGAAATCTTCCACCTTTACAGGTGGAGAACTCTGACTCCCAATAAGGCTAGAAAACTGATAATTGATAGCTGTTTACTGATTAGTGTTTGTTCTTTGCTGCCATCGATGCACTGATTAAATAATTCCCATTACTGTCAAACGATCTAGCAAGATTTATGGGTGTTACTCCCCAATTATCTGGAAAATATTCAGATAAAGGCTCACAAGCTGAGGGAGACTAGAAATTAAGTAACATTCTGAATGCTGGTAGAAATTATAAACAAATGATTATTTGACAATCACACGGGACGGAGATTTGAGGATAGAAGTTTCCACTGCACAATTGGAGCAGAGGGGCAGGGGAGCAGGGGAGCAGGGGAGCAGGGGAGTAGGGGAGTAGGGGAAGCAAGGGGACAAGGGGGAATTATTGAACAAGTCTCTCCCTTGTCTCCCCCATCTACCTTGTCTCTTCCTCATGCCCAATGCCCAATGCCCCATGCCCAATGCCCCATGCCCCATGCCCAATGCCCCATGCCCAATAACTAACAATCGCCAGAATCTGGAGTGACTCCCAAATTGCTGTCATTTGATGCTGGCACCCTCGACTGAGGTGGTTCAATTACCAACGAAGTCCCAGAGGAACCGTCTAAAATTAGTTGCTCTGAGCTTCCGTCCACGGTTTTTGGATCTGGAAACACAAATCGTAACAACGGAGGAGCTAAAAAGGTTGTCAAGATAACCATCATGATAATTGCTGCTCCTAATGGTTTCGAGAGAGCGCCACTGGCAGCGCCGACACCAGCAAATACTAACCCAACCTCGCCTCTAGGAATCATCCCCACACCGATCGCTAAACGGTTGATTTCCGGTTGACCAAACACGCTTAAACCTGTGATTACTTTACCGAGAATGGCTACTGTAATCAGGAAAGTTGCCATAATTAGACCTTCACGATTGTCGGGAATTGCTGGGTTTAATACTCCCAAATCGGTTTTTGCCCCAACAGTCACAAAGAAAATTGGCACTAACATATCAGCAATGGGACAGACTTGCCTTTGCAGTTCTTTACGCTTATCTGTCTCTTCTAGAACTAAACCGGCTGCAAAAGCTCCCAGAATTGCTTCTAAGTGGATGACGGCGGCAAGGTATGCCATAGCAAAAGCGAAAACGAATGCTGGGATTACTAGTCCACCACGTGTTTTGAGTTGATCGGCGATCGCTACAAAGGACTTATTGAAAACATTGCCTAGTAGGATTGCTCCCAAAATAAAACCAGTGGCGCTGATAATCAAATAAATCACTTTGCTGACATCCACCACGCCGTCTTTAGCTAAACTGGCAACTACCGCTAAAACGATGATTCCTAGTACGTCGTCGATTACGGCAGCACCCAAAATAATTTGCCCTTCTTTAGAATTGAGTCGCCCCAATTCTGACAGTACCTTGGAAGTAATACCAATACTAGTAGCAGTCAAAGCCGCCCCTGCAAAAATTGCGGGTACAGCTCCAATCCCAAACAAAGTCATCAGTCCCACAGTCCCAGCGGCAAAGGGTACTGCTACTCCAACTACTGCGACAACAGTGGCTTGAATACCAACTGCCATTAAATCTTTTAAATTCGACTCCAAGCCGATTTCAAACAGCAGAATGATCACACCCAATTCTGCCAGAACGGAAATGACCTCGGACTGGGCTGCAAACACTGCTGGAGCAGCTTCAGGTGTTAAACCAGCAGTGGTTTGAAGGAAGGACACAATCAAAGAGTTAGAACTGTCTGTGCCGCCTTCTGGAAAGACTAAAAGATGGAAAACAGAGATGCCAACTACCACACCGCCAACGAGTTCGCCTAAAACAGGCGGCAAACCCACTTGGTTTGATAACTCTCCACCAACTTTGCTGGCGAGATAAATGACTACTAAGCTTAGTAGCACTGCTGCTACTACCATTGAACTGTCTGCGGCTTGTGTTGCGCTAGCCAGCAGAGGAAAAGAGAAGTTGATTGGTTCTAACAAATGCATTAGGTTCTCTGAAAATCCTTCTCTTTGATTCTGACGCGTTTCTGAAAAACATCCTATGGAGAAGCAATCCGAATTCAAAATGAATACGGCGTAAACGTTTCATTTCCGCTATTCAGTACTAGTGTAATTTTTTTAGTTTCAAAAAATGTAACCATTTCCGCTTTTGACGATCGCAGTGTCAAAGTAAGAACATACAAATCGTATCTGGCGATCGCACTTAAGTTGTGAAAAACTTGTGGTGGCTGTTGCTTCTCAACGACCACCAGCAGATTGCTACATACCTTTATCTAAAACATCTGTGGATACTTTGAGGAGTGCAAATATGATGACTAGAGCCGCTTTACCCGGTTCTCTATTTCCGTCTGGAAACTTGTGGAAAATACTGCCTTTAGCAATTCTTGTATGTGCAACTTTTGCACTACCTGCATTCGCACAAGAAAAAGATAAATTGTGGCGAACCCTTAGTGTCAGTGGTCGCGGAGTGGAAACAATTCCGACAACTCTGGCACAAGTCAATTTAGGAGTGGAGATTCAAGGGAAAACAGCCCAAGAGGTACAGCAAGAAGCCGCTCAGAGGTCATCGGCGGTGGTTGCGTTTCTCAAGAGCAAAAATGTTGAAAAACTACAAACTACCGGTATTCGTCTCAATCCGGTTTACAGCTACACCAATAATGTGCAGCGGATTACAGGCTATGCTGCCACTAACACTGTGAGTTTTAGTATTCCTGTTGAGCAAGCTGGGACATTATTGGATGATGCAGTCAAAGCCGGTGCAACACAAATTAACGGCATTAGTTTTGTTGCGAATGATGAAGCGATCGCAGCTGCTCAAAAGCAAGCATTAAAAGAAGCTACTCAAGACGCGCGGCAGCAAGCTGATGCCGTTTTTAGTGCCTTGGGTTTTAAATCCAAAGAAATAGTCAGCATTCAAGTTAATAATGCTAATACGCCACCACCACCAATGTTTTTACGGGCTGAGGCTGCGAAATCAGCTAATGCTTCCACCCCGATTGTTGGTGGTGAACAGCAAGTAGAAGCATCGGTGACGTTGCAAATTAGTTATTAGTCATTTGTCATTTGTCATTAGTCCTTTGTCATTTGTAAAGGCAAAGGACTAATAATCAATGCCCAATGCCCAATGCCCAATGCCCAATGTCCAATGCTCAATTAAAAATGTTCTGAAGACATATCACCTGTACCGCCTTCTCCATCTCGTTTAGAGCCTAATAAATCCAGTTGATCTACTTGGATCACTGGTGACGATCGGTTTGCTCCTGTTTGGCGATCGCTCCATGTGTCAAACTTCAAAGAACCTTTGACAGCAATTTGCCTGCCTTTACGTACATAATTGCCTGCCACCTCCGCCGTTTTTCCCCATAGTTCTAAATTAAACCAGTCGGTATGTTCGCCTTCTTTTGTGCGGCGATTAACAGCTAGTGTTAATTTACACTTCACACTACCAGACTCAAAATACTTAATCTCTGGGTCGCCGCCTACACGACCAATGAGGGTGACAACATTGATACTCATGTGTGTTACCTTTCAGTACAAGTGTACTCATTAATTTCGACTTTCATCATAGCGAATTGTGAAAGACTTGAAAATAATGTGTTAAACAGTTAACAATATAATTGACTTGAAAATTTATACACATTATTTGGAGTAAACACATAAAAATATACGGATATACTAATTTAACCAGAGAATATCAAAAAGTACGCGGCTTGAGACATACTAAATATTTCTGGGAATCATATAAAAATATTGTCTAATTTACTCAACTTAGGATACAAACATAATCGAATCAAGCACGATTAACTCTTACCGTTGTAGTCAAGAAGTATCGCACATAGGGGGCTTACAGACGCGTGGGTATTTTTAGGAACTTTCGCACTTCATGGGATATGGGTATCGACCTTGGTACTGCAAACACCCTGGTTTATGTATCTGGTAAAGGTATTGTACTACAAGAACCTTCTGTAGTTGCTATCGATGTCAACGAAAAGGTGGCACTAGCAGTAGGAGAAGAAGCCAAAAAAATGCTCGGTCGCACACCGGGAAATGTGATTGCTCTCCGTCCTTTGCGGGATGGTGTAATCGCTGACTTTGATATAGCCGAGCTGATGCTCAAAAGCTTTATTCAGCGTGTAAATGAAGGTAAATCTTTAATTCTACCCCGGATCGTCATTGGTATTCCCAGTGGTGTCACAGGAGTAGAAAGACGAGCGGTGATGGATGCAGCTCATCAAGCAGGAGCCAGAAAAGTCTATTTAATCGATGAACCTGTAGCTGCGGCCATTGGTGCAGGACTACCTGTTGCCGAAGCAACTGGCAACATGATCATCGATATTGGTGGTGGCACAACAGAAGTTGCAGTGCTGAGTCTTCAAGGTACGGTAATCAGCGAATCAGTACGCATTGCTGGAGATGAACTGACTGATGCGATCGTTCAGTATATTAAGAAAGTTCATAATTTAGTCATTGGTGAACGTACTGCCGAGGAAATCAAGATTCGGATGGGTTCTGCCTATCCGACTAATGATGATAATGACGCGATGATGGAAGTTCGAGGCTTACATCTGCTTTCTGGTCTACCGCGAACTGTAACTATCAAAGGGCCGGAAATCCGTGAAAGTATGATGGAACCGCTATCAGTAATTATCGAAGCTGTGAAGCGCACACTAGAACGCACACCGCCAGAACTAGCAGCAGACATTATTGACAGAGGGATTATGTTAGCTGGTGGCGGTGCTTTGCTCAAAGGCATAGATACCCTTGTTAGCCATGAAACAGGGATTATTACCCACATTGCTGCCGATCCTTTGAGCTGTGTTGTGCTGGGAACAGGTCGTGTGTTAGAAAACTTTAAACAGTTGGAACGAGTTGTTATCGAAAGCTCTCGCAATATCTAACAAAAAAAATATCAGACTTGAGTTCTATTTGAGTTCTATTTGGGTTTTATATACATAGAATCCAAGTAGAACTTAATTTATATAAGTACATGTAGGTATATATGGTGACAATACGGCGTTGGTGGGATCGTAAAGGGTTGCAAATTGGCTTGTTAGCTTTAGTAGTTGGTAGTGCTTGGATATTGCGACAGACTCAAGGAGAACTAGTGCTTGAGACATATCAGGCAATTACCCGTCCATTAGAGATGTTGCAGTCAGGGCCAACTCCAGAAGAACGTCTTAGAGATGCCCGGATAATGGAATTGCAAACCCGTATAGTAGATTTGGAAAGTCAAAAGACAAAGTTACAAGATTTATTAGGCTATGTGGAAAAAGAGCCACTAGCATCACGGCCAGTTCCAGCACGGGTGGTAGGACGTAGTGCTGACCAGTGGTGGCAACAAGTGACGCTGAATCGCGGTGCAAATGCAGGGATTCAGGAAGGCTTCGTAGTCAAGGCAGAAGGCGGATTGGTGGGTTTGGTGGAGAGTGTAACTCCCAATACTAGCCGCGTGTTGTTAATCAGTGACCTCAAGAGTCAAGTGGGTGTATCCGTTAGCCGGACGGCTGCTAAAGGCGTTTTACGAGGAGATTCTTCTGCTGAAGCTGTATTGGAGTTTTATGAAAAAGTTCCAAATGTCAAAGTAGGAGATTTAGTTTCCACATCTACTTATAGTCAGAAATTTCCCTCCGGTTTGGCAGTAGGACGAATTAAGTCGCTGGATTTAAAGAAACTCCCGGCATCAGTGGCAAAAATTGAGCTTTTTCCGCCAATCCGCTCTCTTGATTGGGTAGCTGTTTATCCCAAACCAGAAATCCAAGAGTCGGCAAATCAAGTGCCGCAAAAGTCTAAATAAATTCTTTGAAAAAATAGAAAAATGAAGATTCCTGCATTTGGTGGTAGCAGGCAGAAAAAGCCAAAATCGTCACAGCAAAAATCGAAATTCCGAATCCAGCCGCTGGCTCGTTGGCATCCCGGTATACGTCAGTTGTTTGGTTGGATAGTGACGGCTAGTTCTGTACTGTTATGTTTGCTATTATTACCAACCCGATTTCCAGGTATGGAATTGTTGGGAATTGGCCCTAACTGGCTGTTAATTTGGGTGGTAGCTTGGAGTGTGAAGCGCACAGTGTTTGCCGGAGCATTAGCAGGTATAGTTCTGGGGCTACTTCAAGATTCGATGACATCACCTAGCCCGACTCATGCCATCAGTTTAGGTATAGTGGGGGCTTTAACTGGTCTGCTCCAGAAACAGCGTTTTATCGAAGAAGATTTTATTTCGATTGCTGTAATTGTCTTTGTTTTGGCAGTTTTGGCAGAAACTGTCTTTGGGTTGCAATTAACTTTGCTGGGCAATGAGCGCAAGGTGACAGATATTTGGACATATTATCAGCGTGTCGCTCTTGCCTCTGCCATTCTGAGTAGTCTGTGGGCACCTGTGGTCTATTATCCCCTGAATCTTTGGTGGCAACGGATGAAATTATTGGAGCAATCTTAAAATAGCTTTGCCAACAAGTTTTCCGGTGTAGCCGGGATTAGGAAAAACACCACTTTGCAATTCAATAAACCAAGGTAGGGGCACAACAATGTTGTGCCTTTATGATTATTCAGCAACATTCAAGCTTTAAGTGCAAACGTTCTCGTTTTGAGTGGGAACGTTTTCGTTTTGAAGTGGAATGTTCTCGTTTCGAGCAGGAACGTTTTCGTTTTGAAGTCAAACGTTCTCGTCTTGAGCAGGAAAGTTCTTGTTTTGAAGTGAAATGTTCTCGTTTTGAGCAGGAAAGTTCTTGTTTTGTAGTGGAATGTTCTTGTTTTAAGGTGCAACTTCCATCTTCTGAACTCGAATCATGCACCTTTAAAGAATATTAATCACAAAAATACCCAGATTGTACGGGCACGACATCCAAAAACTGGCGCTAAAACAGAAATGCGATCGCAGCCATGCCCCAACAGGCTCGATAATTGATGCTTTAATATTCTCTTATACGCAGAATACCACGCCTAATACCATTTCCATTTAATAATGATACAAATACGTTAGTGAGGGCACAACAATGTTGTGCCCCTACGAGAAATCTATATGTATCAGGGTTTTTGGGAATTGCTATAAACCTCACAATAGGCGAGGAGGGCAATAACAGGTAATCTATTTTGATAAATGGGTAAACAATATTATTGTGCCTTTACCCCATTGTGCTGAACCTGCCTAATTTTCGCCTCTAAATCCTCATCTCAAACCGTCTTCAATTACGAATTACGAATTATTTAACCTTCCTCCTCTAATAACTCGTTTAGCGTGTCGGGGTCGGCAATACCCCGCAGGATAGCATTGATAATCGGAGCATCATTAAAATTCAAAGGTTCGCACAGCACATCTTCATCTCTCTCACCGTCGAATATCAGGCGAATAGCCGCTACGAAATTACCCGAACCATTTTTCGCCCATTGTTCCAGGAAAGGTTCTAACTGTTGCCTCACTTCTCTATCATTCACCGCCCCAACAAACGCAGCAATAACCCGCCCATGTTGCCGCAACTCATAGCGTGTTCCAGCAAATGCTGCTTTTGCCTGCCGCGACAGGCGACGATATGCTTTAGCTTGGGTAGTGTCGCCCAGTTTGTCAGTAATTTCTGCGAAAAGAGCGTAAATTTTCCAAATCTCAGCTATAGCAGAGTCTAAAGTTTGCAAGATAGCCAATGCCTCTTCTGCTAATTGCCGCGCTTCTGGTAGGCGGTGGGGTTGGTTTTGTAGGAGGGCAGCAAGGTTCCTGAGTGACCATGATGCTTGTAATCTATCTCCCACAGTTTTTGCACCTGCAATTGCCTTGCGATACCAAGCCTCTGCGTCCTCCAGTTTGCCAGTCTTTCGATTGACTTCAGCCAATTGATTCCATGTCATTGCAGCACCTCTCAGATTACCTTGAGATTCGTCAATACGTGCTGCTTCTCGGTAGGTATGTTCTGCGGCATCCCACTCCTCGCCTTTTTCGTACACCCTACCTAGTTGATACTTATACACAGCTTCTGTTGCTGGTTCATTTAGTTCCTGAAAAGTAGTCAATGCTTTATGGTAGTGTTGTTCGGCTTTTGGGAGGTTACCTTGGCGCAGGAAGAGGGTGCCGAGTTCCCCATTTGTTACCGCAATACCACGAAGGTCGTCAATTTCTTCTTTAATAGACAATAAAGCTTCATAAGCTTTTCGCGCTTGATCATAATCCCCCATATCACTCAACAAATCCGCCAAATCAGTCTGTAAGTTTCTTATGTGCCGCTTCACACCGTCAGACTGTTCTAACTGCGTTGCCACTCCCAACGCCTGACGGTAATATGTTGCTGCCTGTGCTGCTTGTCCTTGAAACCGCAAACATCGCCCTAGCCGATTTAAAGTTAGACAGCGTTCATCACTCGGTTCCTCAGCCAAACCAGTAAGTATCTCACCAAACACCTGCGCCGCTTTTTGATAGCGTCCGGTATCAAATAATTGTTCACCTACATTAGTCCAGGCGACATACCATGTTTGGGAACCCACTTCCCCATGCATCTCTTCAACTTGTTGGGTGAGTGCAACTCTATCTCTGGTGAGTCCAAAAAAATTGAGAAACTTGTTTACCTTATCAACAAATTCCACTGCCCATTCTTCTCCTACATCTAACGCGCCGTGGACTGCATACAGCAAATTCGGCAGTTCTCTCTGGGCAATGGCACGGACAAAATAAGGATTTTTCTGATCTTCAACATATAAGTAGCCAGACAATTGATAATACCCCAGGCGATAACGGGTAAGGAGTTCTTCCTGTGCCTCTGGTGACAGGCGTGACCACAGAACAGGGGCTAAGGTGGGGTGAAATTTCACGAAAGGAACACCGACACCTGGCAAATTCACTAATTGTATCAAGCCTGTGTTCTCCAGGGCTGGGCGTAGCTGTTGCCACTGTGACTCAGAAAATTCGGTAATTTCCAGCAAGGCTGGTTCCAGCGTCCCTCCCTGAAACACGCCCAACTTCGGCAACCACTCCCGCGTCTCTTCATCCAAGCGTTCCAAGGACAAATTCAAGGACGCTAACAAGGGATTATCGGGTGTTTCCACAATCAACGCTGCCAATCGTTCTCCCAACTCTGCCACTGGGCGAACTTTCAACTGTCGTGCCAATAAGCTGAGGGATAGGGGATGAAAATCTACCAACCTAAATAATCGCCACAACTCATTTTGTTGTGGCAGTTTATATACAGGTGACGGCGGTAACTTCCACAAACTCTGGATATACGCCAAAGCATCTTGTCGCTCTAACCCCGACAATGGTAATGACCGATGTTTCAAACTGCCTTCGGTGCGATAATCTGAATGATAAAAATCCGGTGTGCGGCTGGTGAGTAATAGGCGACATTGCCCCACCTCAGACCATTGTTTCGCCACGGTTAACAATTCTTGCAATGCTTGGGACTGCAAGGTTTCCAAGTTATCTAAAATTAATAACGTCAGTGTTTGCCCCAATGCAGCAGTCGCCGCCGCCACATCAATTAAATTCTGCCCCAACACTGTTGCCAAGGTACTCACTGCCAACCCCACAGCATCCACTACCTGAAAAGCGGCATAATCCACAAAACATACTTTCCTAAACATCCCCGTGCGGGATAACCACCGCCCCGCTTCTGCTGCTAAATAGGTTTTTCCCTGTCCACCAAAACCCGATATGGTAATGCGCCGCGTTCCTTGGACAAACCAGCGTTCAATGTTCCATAATTCCCGACTGCGACCGAAGAAACCTGCTTCTTGGAGTTCGGGGAGGTTGGTAGAAGAGGAGGGGGGGACAAGGGGAAGGGGGGACAAGGGGAGGGAAGAGGTTAATAGGGCGGTGTCTCCGGCGGCTTGATACAAAGCGGGGATAAACCAGTCTTGTAATTTGAAAGTAATTTGCTTGTCTCCCCGTCGCCTTTCGCCCCGTTCTTTGTTGAGATACAAGTCCCGTCGCCCATTATCTAATGCTGCGCCGATATCTTCAGCCCGCACCAAGTGCTGATAAAATTTGGCAAACAATTGATGGGTTGTAACTACTAATACTGAATAGGTCATCGCCAACACCGCCGGAATCCCTGCATGGGTTAACCTAGCCGCGATACAACCCATAGCATCTTCACCCGCCACCATCGCTGACTGACAAGCAGACAGAACAATTAACCCAACTTTTTGACGGTGCAGCATTTCCGCCAAAGTTTCGGCAGTAATCAGGGCCATCTTGCCTTCTGGATTCTCAAACAACAGATAACCCATATTGCTGCCATTGCCATTTTCCCCTTTGGTCACTCCCGCAGGGTCGCTGGATTTCGCCTGTTCGTGGAATCGCCCATCGGAGTCATAAACGCCATGCCCATCAAAGTGGACAATATCAATCGGTGGTAGGCGTGAGTCTTCTAAACGGGCGACTAAATTATCCAAAGTCGCGGGACGCAAAAATTCTACCTCAATTTTTCCTACTGCTTCCTGGGCGATCGCATCCAACACCGCCTTAGCTTCCCCACGGGGGTCAATAAACCCCGCATCACTGGGACGACTGACCACAAACAGCAACCGCAAACGGTCTTTTGGCTGAACTTTAAACGGTCTGCGTCCACCCCCCGCCCCCGCCAAGCGACGACGCACAGAAATCCGGGGATTTTCGTTAAATAAATAGATATCTGATGCTGGGTCGCGTAACAATTCCCAAGGTAAAGATAAAATTGCCGGATGACTGGCGCTGATGGTTAATAAGCGTCCTGGTTCATCTGCATCTTGAAATTCATTAAATATCCTCTGGGCAGGGCGTTGCTGAAAAACAGACTCAAATAAGCTTTCGCCCCAGCGTTGAAAGTTCTCTTCAATCCGCTTTGCCCGTTCATCATCTACATCAGCAGTGTAACTATTGGCATAGACTTCAAAATACCAGCGAATATCTTCCAAATCTTCTGCTGCTAAGGGGGATGTAAAATTTAGTCTATCGGTTTCTAGGTCGTCAAGTCTGACAAGAACTTGATTAATCTCCGGGAAACGCAAATTTAATTCCATATTCAGGGGAATTGCAGCTTGAGTGTAGGGATAATTCGATTGTAGATAAGCTACCGTCGCGTTTGCTGGATTTCCCGATTAGGGCATGGGAGATGAGGTGGACAAATGACAAATGACAAATGACAAATGACGATCGCAAAATTGCTGTAAGTTAAGATCACCAAAAGTAAAACCTAAATATTACTGTAAAAAAATCGCCCAGAAGAGCAGCTAGCGTGAAAAATATTGAGAATGTTACCCAAAATTATGGATAATTCCCCTGCGATCGCTCAAGCAGATGCATCTCTACCTAACTACACTCTGGAAAATACGCTTCCAGTAGATTCGACTGAGAAAAGGATAGGGAGTGACTTTGATTCCCGCATGATGCTGCGGTGTTTGGAACTGGCTCGCCGTGCTTTAGGGCGGACTTCGCCAAATCCGTTAGTGGGTGCGGTGGTTGTCAAAAATGGGGAAATTGTGGGGGAGGGGTTTCATCCCCGTGCTGGTGAACCTCATGCTGAAGTTTTTGCTTTGAGAGCAGCAGGAGAAAGCGCTCGTGATGCTACAGTTTATGTCAGCCTCGAACCTTGCAACCACTACGGGCGCACTCCGCCTTGTTCTGAAGGTTTAATCAATGCGGGAGTGGCAAAGGTGGTGGTGGGTATGATAGACCCGAATCCACTGGTAGCTGGCGGTGGTATTGCTCGTTTACGTGCAGCAGGTATAGAAGTGTTAGTCGGAGTAGAAGAAGCAGCCTGCAAAAAACTCAACGAAGCTTTTGTGCATCGCATTCTCTACAAGCGACCTTTGGGAATTTTAAAATATGCCATGACTTTAGATGGCAAAATTGCTACTACCTCTGGTCATAGCGCTTGGGTGACAAGTCAAGAAGCCCGCAGTGAAGTACATCTAATGCGGGCGGCTTGTGATGCCATAATTGTCGGCGGTAATACAGTCCGACAAGATAATCCTTACTTAACCAGCCATCAGGTGGGGGCACATAATCCCCTGCGGGTGGTGATGAGTCGCCATCTCAACTTACCGGCCAGTGCCCATCTGTGGCAAATTGCAGATGCTCCAACTTTGGTGTTGACACAGAAGGGTGCTAACCCCGATTTTCAAGAACTGTTGCTCAAACAGGGTGTAGAGGTGGTGGAATTAGCATCACTTACACCGGATAAGGCAATGGCGTACTTATATGAACGGGGTTTTTGTTGCGTGTTGTGGGAATGTGGTGGTACTTTAGCTGCTAGTGCGATCGCTCAAGGAGCAGTGCAAAAAGTTTTGGCATTTATTGCCCCAAAGATCATTGGTGGTAGTATTGCTCCCACACCAGTGGGCGATTTAGGTTTTACTACCATGACTGAGGCGTTGTCTTTAGAACGTGTTCGTTGGCGTGTAGTAGGCTCTGACTGCTTAGTGGAAGGTTATCTTTCCCCAAAAGCTAATAGTCAACAGTAATCACGCTTGACGATCGATCTATTTATCTTGATTTTGCGTTGGCGTAGCCCACCGTAGGCATCATGAACATTGGCGTTCATGGGCAAGATCGCGTATGAGGGCTAGCCGAGATTGAATGTAGTGGCTAAGAAAATCAGTTTCGTTAGAATCTAACAACACTTGCGTTTCGGTTTGTTTTACTAACCACTGTACCAAGCTAGCATCATCCAGTTGTAAGAGGAGCTTGGCTTGCGCGGTTTCAACCACTGACCAAAGCTGACGTATGATTGTAGGAGTCATCAGACCTCGATTGAATAATTTAGCTTTGCTGTCTTCAGATTACACAATTCCGATCGCAATTTACGACATGGATGTAGAAGCTGAGACAAGTATTATTAAAAACTTAATAATGGTATTTATAACTTTATGAAGATTAAAAATTGAAAATCAGAAATAGGGAATGGGAAAAACAGATTTTTAGGGATTTAGTTGCAAAATCTAGAAAACAAATGCACTAATTCTAAAAATTGGCTTTTTGTGTTTGGGAAGACTGAAATTATCTTAATTGTACCTGAATAAAGTCAGTTTTTAAATCACTATGTTGAATACTGAGTCTGTCTTGAAGGATACAAAAATCTAACTTTCAAGAACAGTGTTTGCCAGAAAGTTAACACTGTTTGGCTGTAGATGGATTTACAAAATCATGTAAATCTGCATCCCAAATGCTGATGTAAATAAAATCACATTGTTGGCGGATAATTTGACCTTTGACTGAGCCATTTTTAAAACTAAAATTATCAGATTGGCGCTGTTGTACCTGTTTAAGTCCCTGCTTAATTTCTTCAGTGGCTTGCCCTGCTAACATTCCATTTAAGGTACTCTCTATTACTTCTGGGTCTACCGATTGAGCAAAAGATACCTCAGTTTGACGCAGCGTTTTAGAATTGCGATCGAATAAGTAGCCAAGGTCAATTTTGTTTGGCACTAGTTTGTAAACGACAGCACGAGTCTTGCCCCATGCGCCTCTTAAATCTTGATTTGGCTTGCCGAGGGTAGCTTCTACGTCACTTCTTGATGTACCTGTAGGAAATGCGGGAATGCTTTGGCTATTGGTAGCTAATTTACTAGGCGAGCGATCGCTGTTTTGTGGTGTGGAACGAACTTCTGGTTTCGGAACTGCGCTTACCTTATCCTTTGGTTCTGGCTGTGGTGTGGATACTGCTATCGGTGCTGGAGTATCTAAAGTAACAGGCTCTTTTTCTGGCTGTGGTATGGGTACAACTGGGGAATTAGAGGTTGGTCGCTGTCGTGGTGGTGAGCTAGGGATAACTGGAACTGGAGACGTTTGGGAGGAAACGGGCGGTTCGGTAGATGCAGAAGTTGGCAAAGATTCTGGCGATGGCGTGGGATTTGTGCCAATGGTTGTTTCTGGTTGTTGCTGACGAATGATGCTAGGAATTGCTACTGCACCAATCAAGCCGCCTATCAACAAACTACCAACAATCACAGCAGGTTTTTGCCAGTTTCTAGGATTGGAAGACCTTGGAATCGTAGAATTGTTTTGTGGAGAATATAATGGCTGAGTTTGCCGAGTCGATGCGGTGGGAGAAAAACTAACTGTAGAAGTATTTGCAGCTAACTCAGGAGGATTACTACCAGATTGCAAGGCATGTAGCATTTTACTGGCAGTGCTGTAGCGATCGCCAGCATGAGGCTTAATTGCCTGATTGAGTATCGCGGCCAATTGAGAAGAGACGTTACGGGCGTGCTGCTGCCAAAGTATTTCCCCAGTTTTTAGATCGGTTACTAGTTCTTGCGGGTGTTTGCCAGTCAGCAGATAAATTGCTGTTAAACCTAAACTGTAGATATCAGTGGCGTAAACTGGGCGGCCAACGGCTTGTTCGCTAGGCATATATCCCGGCGTACCAATGACAAGCGATCGCGTGGGGTATCCTGGAGAATTAACCACTGAACGGATTGTTTCTTTGACTGCACCAAAATCAATCAAAACTGGCTCGTTATCAATAGAACGCAGAATAATGTTATCTGGCTTAATATCCCGGTGAATAATGCCTTTACTGTGAACATAATCTAAAACTGAAAGCAGACTCAAGAGAATTCGCCGAACAGCAGTTTCACTCTCAAATCCTTTGGCTTCGACAATTTTTGTCAGAGTTTGACCGTGAATCCATTCTTGGACGAGATAAAACTGTCCATTCTCAGAAAAGTAGGCGTAGAGTTTGGGAATTTGGTAACTACTTTCACCCAAATACTCCAAGGTTGCGGCTTCCCGTTCAAACCGTTGTTGGATAAGTTGGTAGGTTTGCGGGTCATTATTGGTTATCGGTTTTAGTTGCTTGATTACACAGCGGCGGCGAGAAGGCATGTGGACATCTTCTGCTAGAAAGGTTTCGCCAAACCCACCAGCGCCGATTACCTGGATAACTTGATAGCGATTGTTTAGCAGGGTTATTGTCATGAAAAATTATAAGCGTAGACACCCAGTGCAAAGGCAAAGACTTCTTGTCTTCTCCAAACTTGTCGTCAGACATTGCCCTTTCCAAATGTACATCACATGAGCGAAGGCAAGGCAATATACTCTGGTGAAATTAAATATGCGTTATCCAAAATTCTTGTAGAGACGTAGCACTGCTACGTCTCTCCATTCTGATGTTTAATGCCAGCCAATGCATTGGTATCGCAGAATCCTGCCAAATTTACTTCGCTACGAATGAAATACTGTACTAAGTGAACTCTATAGTCTCAACAAACTCTAAAATATTTTCTTTGATGTCTTCAGCCTCTTCCTCAACAGAATCAGGAGTTTCGCCGTTAATAAAACTGTGCTGACTACTAACTATATACAAAAATTCACCACTGATGAAGGTGAGCAACCCCCGGTACGCATCTAATCTGCTCGCAGTTCCATTATTTTCTTGCTTAGAAATTGTCGAACCTTTGGGCATATCAATTAACACGTAGTAAGCGCCTCGCAGAGTATTTTCCAGATATTCGGTATATTCCACAGAAGCATCTGGTACATTGGCAAAAATCGCTTGGGGTACATACTTGTCTACTAAAATTGTTTGTAAATATTCTTCTTGTCCAACAGACTCCAACTCCTCTAACTGTTCTAGAGGGAAAGGATAATAATCGATTCTCAGCAAAGTACCGATGTCATCAGAAAAGCCAACTACTCCTTCCTGGCTTTGAATTCTACCACCCTGCTGCGGATCGACCGGAATCGGCACGGTAAAATTACCTAAAGGCGATTGATAGGTCTGTTCGCTAAAATCTTCGATGACTACTGTCTCATCTTCATCGTCTGTATATTCTTCATCTTCTGCTTCTTTAAAAGCTGCAATTACCTCCTTGATGATTTCCTCTGCTTCTTCATCTTCCAGTTCTAAAGCTGCTTGTAGCTTTTTTAGGTAGATTTGTTTCGATTTGGGGATGGCGAGGTCATCGTCTAAAAGCACTATTACCCCAGCTGCAAAACCATCTAGCACTAATTCATCTGAGAGAGATACTTTAGCGGTATTAAACAAAGGCCCAATTCCCTCTTCTTCGGCAATGGAGATCAGTCTATCAACTATTTCTGCAATGTCATCTTCTGAGTATTCCTCGAAAACCTCGAATTCCCAGAGGATACCCGCTAAACTCTCTGCATCTACCTCTTCAATAAATGAATCAGCGATCGCAGTCACAGTTGCGATCGCCGCCACCGCTTCTTCTGGACTTAGTGATTCCTCTGATGTCTTTGGTGAGTTAAAAACCTTGTCATATTTAGTCATAATTGCTACCTAAATTAATTCCTTGATAGTAATAACAGATTGAAAGTGACAATGGTCAGTTTACCAATGGAGCGAATCTTCTAGAGAAAAAGTTGGCTGATACGTGGTTTACTCAGTATTGCTCAGGTGTAACTAAACCTTCTTGACAACTAATATCCTTAATATCCAAGGATTTGAGCTGTTCTAAAATCTTTTCTCGAATATACACCTAAGTACAAGACAAACTCAGTATTTACTACAGGTTAATATAATTAAATATTGTAAATTTTTGTAACCTAGCAATTATCCTTAATAACTGCTATATTGTTTTATTTTTATCCTCTAGCAGATGAATTATATCTACCGATAGAATTATAAACTAGCTAGCGATAGATACTTACACCGTAAGCAGGATGTCACAATACCGAAGTTTGTAGTGACACACAATACCTGAAACGTTGTACTGTTGGTTCTGCAAGTGTGAATTAGATGAAATTTTGAGTTTTTTTATGGTACAAACCCCACCATCTCAGTTTTCACCAGATCAATATAAAGTAGATCCTGCAAAGGAAAATGTAGAAGCTCTTATACAAGAACCGCAGTTAGATATTGAGATTGCTCTAGAGTTCCTTTACACCAGAGATATTGAATTTCGTCAGGAAACAATTTATTTTCTCGTAGTCGATCGCTTTTATGATGGCGATCCAGAAAACAGCGAAGGTGCAAACTCGGAACTGTACGATCCAACTAGACAAGATTGGGGTAAGTACTGGGGTGGCGACTTGCAAGGTGTCATCGATAAATTAGATTATCTCAAAAATATGGGAGTTACCGCTCTTTGGCTAACTCCACTGTTCGAGCAGGTGGAAGAGTTATTTGTTGGCAATGCAGCAATACATGGCTATTGGACAAAAGACTTTAAACGGCTTAATCCTCGATACATTGCTGACGGAGAGAACCCTTCTTTAAACGCTACTCAAGAAGAAAAAAATACGACCTTTGATCGGTTGATTACAGAACTGCACAAGCGCAATATGAAGCTAGTGCTGGATATTGTCTGCAACCATAGTACACCTGATACTAGCGGTAGTAAAGGTGAATTGTATGATGATGGCGTCAAAATTGCTGACTTCAATGATGATGCTAATAATTGGTATCACCACTATGGTGAAGTGCAAAACTGGGAAGACGATTGGCAAGTGCAGAATTGTGAATTATCTGGTCTAGCAACCTTCAATGAAAACAATACTGAATATCGGGAGTATATCAAGTCAGCCATTAAACAATGGCTAGACCGGGGTGTAGATGCACTGCGGGTGGATACTGTCAAGCACATGCCGATTTGGTTTTGGCAAGAATTCACTGGCGAGATGACGAATCACAAACCAGATGTATTTATTTTTGGTGAATGGATTTACAGTAATCCTAATGACGAGCGCTCGGTGGAGTTTGTTAACCACTCAGGCATGACACTTCTAGACTTTGGGTTGTGTGTGGCAATTCGAGCCGCACTGGGACAAGGTTCAGAAATGGGATTCGAAACAATTCAATACATTTTTGATCAGGATTATCGCTACAAGGGGGCAACAGAGCTAATTACCTTCATCGATAACCATGATATGTCCCGCTTCCAATCGCTGAACCCCGATCCAGCGATGCTGAAGGTTGCGATCGCCTTAATTATGACCTGTCGCGGTATTCCCTGCATTTACTACGGTACAGAACAATATCTGCATAACGATACTGATGGCGGTAACGACCCGTATAACCGCCCAATGATGGAAAATTGGGATACTGAGAGTGAGATTTATCGTTGCATCAGGCTGCTGTCTGGCTTACGACGACTGAATCCAGCCGTATCAATGGGTAGCCATTGGCAAAAATACTTAACAGCTGATATTTACTGCTATGTACGCCGTTATCGTGACTCTGTGTGTTTTGTAGCTTTAAACCGGGGAGGAGAAGTTAGTTTACCAGAAGTAGAAACAGAATTGCCCGATGGAGAACATACCTGCGTGGTGACTCGCAACAAGTATGAGGTAAAAAATGGCAAGATTTATGACCTAGTACTAGAAGAAAGGGGAGTGATTGTTTTCAGCCACGTTGGCGAACGGATAAAAGCACAAACAATTGTCCGCGTCCAACTCAATGGCGTGGAGACCAAACCTGGTGAAATCATTGTAGTGACAGGAGATTGCCCAGAGTTAGGTAACTGGGATATTGGCAAAGCATATCCCCTAGAGTACATCAACACCAATACTTGGTTTGCTGAGATTCCCTTTGATGAGAGTGCCGGAAATCTCATAGCTTATAAATATGCCATATGGCGGGAAGGGCGATCGCCTTTGCGCGAAAATCTCGTAAATCGTCGCTGGGTGATTGCGAAAGAAGGTACTGTAAAATGGCGTGATACCTGGGCATCGGGAAGAGAATCTTAGAAATTTAGAATCATGTATGAAGAGTGAAGGATTCAAATTTTAATTCTTCACTCTTCATTATTTTTAAATTTTAAGTAATAAAAAATACATAAATAAGCGTATCGAACCGCAGTGTGCGCCATAGTGTAGTAGATTAACGTGAGTTCGACAGACCTCTCCCTCGCCTTTTAGGAGAGGGAGGAGTAACGAGATTAGAGGATTTTTGCTCCCCTCTCCTCGTAGGCTACGGTGTACACTCAAGTCTCTACGTTGTTCTTTGAATCTGGGTTTTACCCCACCCTAACCACTGCTTGAATTCAATGAACGATCGCCCGAATTCAATAAACGACCGCCCGAATTCAACAAACGATCGCCCGAATTCAATAAACGATCGCCCGAATTCAATATATTTATAGCAACAGCCAACGTGGTTAGGACATTAACAGATGATAAAACTTAGACATAACAAGACTTTTGACCCAATCCCCAGTCACCAGTCCCCAGTCCCTTGCTATATTGCATAAATTCTCAAAACCTCAGCCCAAACCTGATTTACTAAGGTTTTAGCTTTAGTTTCACCCCACCCTAACCATCACTGCGATTAAGTAGGTAATCTTTGATGAATTTGTAACTTGGATCGATAATTTAAGGTATACGCCTAATCGAGTACATGGTGAATGGTGAACCTCAACTCAAAAAGGAATTTATTTTCAACCCAGATATCAGCGCTTGCTGTGCCCAACACAACCTGCAAGATGACGATGCTGATGAGAGGAGTAATTGCTAGATTACTTTTGTAAGATTATTCGTGGGTCAACATTGAGCAAAAATAGGCAAAATGTTGCTGAAAACAAAGGGGTAACTGTTGATGAGTAAAACGACACTCTACAATCAGGACTTTCTGATGTGGACGCAGCAACAAGCTGAATGCCTGAAGAAAGGACGCTGGGCTGAATTAGATGTGGAACATTTGGTAGAGGAACTAGAGGCTTTGGGTCGGAGCGAACAAAAGGAACTTGGAAGTTATTTACAAGTGCTTTTAATGCACTTACTCAAATGCCAATATCAACCAGAGCGAAAAACTAAAAGTTGGGTTAACACAATCTCAAACTGCCGAAACCAAATTCAAGATTGCTTGGAAGATACTCCCAGTTTGCAGCGCCTTCTAGAAAACTGGGAGTGGATACAGAAATATTATCGCCGCGCTCGTCGAGATGCCGCAAATGAGACTGAAAAGCCAATAGAAACTTTTCCGCTTGAGTGTCCTTTTACTATGGAACAAGTTCTTAATTCTGAATTCCTGTAATACCAATTTTTTATAAAGCTGCATAGAATTCGATCCCCCCTAGCCCCCCTTATAAAGGGAGGAACCAGAAAAACATATCAAAGTCCCCCAATTTATCGGGGGATTTAGGGGGATCTAGATATGTGTAACTTCACATTAAATTGGTATAATTTAAACTGCTGAGACTCAGTAAGTAAGCATAATTAAACATAAAAAAATCCTAGTTCGTAGTGAGTGATTCATCGCTCAAAACAAAGATTATCGGCTTCCTCAAGGTAAGAGAACACCACTGTAATTTAACATTGTGGGTGCATAGGCGAGCATTTACCGCAGGCATCGCACATTCATTGCAAACTTATAATATTGATGATATCTATCCACCTCTGACTTTTTATTGCGATAATTCCCAAGGGGGACGCGCTCTCCACTGGTCAGTTAAAGGGGGATAGATGACACTCAAGCGGTTGGTTTTATTTTTTGTGATGACGCCGATAGCAGTTCTGTTAGCAGTTTCGGCTTTATTCGGTAGTTGGCAAGAACCTCAATTTCAAAGTCGTTTGGAACTATACCAAACAAATATTGCTTTACAAGCCCAAGCTTGGCAATCAGAAGATAGCAATGATGACAAACTCCAGGCGATTCGCGAAGCAATACTTGGTGAGCAACCTCTAGAAAGCGCTACAAAGCAGTATCAGGAGGCGCGTCAATCAGTTCAAGCTAATTTAGACAAAGTTAACAACAAACTTGCACAATTACGCTCTCAAGCTGAAATAACTCCCACGCCTCCGAAACCTCTACCGGATGCTCCTCCCACTATTGAAACGTCTAAACAGGGACAGCAACAGTTACAACAGTCTTTTAAGCAATTACAAAAATTACTGGCTGAATTAGACCTGCGCTTGGGAATTTTACAAGCACAGCAAGGACAGACGGATACAGCCTTTAAGACTTGGAGCGAATTACAACAACGCTCAGATATTAATTCAGGGTTTTGGGAAACCGCCGCTGTATTGACTGGACTGTGGAGCAATCCTCCTCGTATCCTCCCAAATGCTCAAGAACCAATTCAAAAGAATTTAGAAGGTTGGTTTCGCTCTACTGCTTTGGTTAAGTTATACCAACTCCAGCAACGACAAGATGCGTTATCAGCAGTAAAAGCCGCACAACAAGAATCTTCTGCTCAAGCAGTGATTAAATTGGCAGTTATTGGCACTATTCCCACCTTGGCAGCTTTAATTGGTCTAATACTGCTGATTTTATTATTTGCTCAACGCTTGTTGAAAGGAAAAGCCTCGTTATTAGCTCAAAATGCTGATATCCCCTGGTCAACTCCTTGGGGTGGTGAAACGGTTTTGCAGGTTTTTATCATTGGCTTTTTCTTTATGGGGCAAATTTTTGTGCCCTTAGTAATATCGTTGCTACCCATTCCGCGTCCGATTGTAGATGTGCGACTTCAGGCATTTTCTGTGTTGGTTAGTTACTTCTTGGTAGCATTAGGTGCGCTGTTAGTACTGTATTTCTCTCTCAAGCGCTTTTTTCCACTACCAGAATTCTGGTTTCGCTTCCGTCTTCAAGATAATTGGTTTTTGTGGGGACTGGGAGGCTATTGCACGGCTTTACCTGTAGTTGTGGTGGTATCTTTGATTAATCAGCAGCTATGGCAAGGACAGGGTGGGAGTAATCCCCTGTTGCAATTAGCCCTGGAAAGCCAAGATGGTATCGCACTTGGTATATTTTTCTCCACAGCAGCGATCGCCGCTCCATTTTTTGAAGAAATCCTATTTCGTGGTTTTTTGTTACCTTCTCTAACTCGTTACTTACCCGTGTGGGGGTCGATTCTAATCAGTAGTTTGTTGTTTGCGATCGCTCACCTCAGCTTATCGGAAATTCTCCCCTTAACCGCATTGGGCATTGTGTTGGGAGTAGTCTACACGCGATCGCGCAATCTCCTCGCTCCTATGCTCCTCCACAGCCTTTGGAATAGTGGTACACTATTAAGTTTATTCATTTTAGGTAGTAATTAATACAATTTAGATACTGTTGCCAAAAACAAAAATATCTGATTTTATCACGATAGGTAGAGACAATTTACTAGTAATAATTGGTTATAAGCATAAATACTAGCTGAAAACCCAATTACGATAATGGCAAAAGCAAATTAAAGAATGCTATTAACATAGACAACAAACTATCTAGTTAAGCATTTATTCTCATTCTGGTAGATTTTAGCCATTTTTCGAGATGTTAATTGTCTTCTTGAACCATTTTTAGCTGTCATAAATTGGAATGCAATTCCGGTTTGCGCTCATGGAAGTGGGGATCGGTAACTAAAAAACGGTTAGAAAGATATGGAAGCTGCCTTTTGCACTTCTAGATTCCCACTAGCCATGTAATTGTCTTGTCATTGGTGCGATGGCGTTTCACATTTGCTGGAAGCATCGCAAAAAAATCCGGAAATAATACTGATGGACTTGTAAAAAGTGGTGTATGTAGCAGCTTTTGCTGATTATTTAAGATTGATTCTGCTCAAGATAAATGTCTGAGCTAAAAATCTGCAAAACTGCTGCATCAGGGTTTGCGATCGTCAAATCCAGCAAAAGCCATCAAGGAGCGCCAGTTCAGCCTATAGCGCAAGACATCTTAGCGTCTCCTTGGAATAGAATCATGCTGATTTTAATTATTCATCTTGAGATTTACTCAGATTGAAAAAATTAAAAATCTATTTATTAAGCAAGTAAATGTATTTGCTTCCATTACAATAAAGACTTTATTTTTATACTCACCGATCGAGGAGCAGCACTTATATGGCAAATCTTAACCCCAGTCACCCTACCAAACAACTTCTAGCTGGTTACTGTGGCATTATCCTGGGAGCATTCGGGGTTCATAAGTTTATTCTAGGATACGCTTCGGAAGGCTTTATCATGTTAGTGATTTCTGTAGTTGGGGGTTCTTTTACCTACGGTGTTGCTTTGTTAGTTATGCAACTTGTAGGTCTAATTGAAGGCATGATCTACTTAAATAAATCTTCTGAAGGATTTGTAAATACTTATTTTGTGAATAAGCAGGGCTGGTTCTAGTGCAAGAATAGCTTTCTTACTGGAAGCAGAAAATGATACCCCCTGCCAAGTTTAGGATTGCAGCAAAAGCGCAGGGATAAAGGTTAGCAACCAAACAAACATCCTTTTTCCCTTTCGCTTCACCTTTTACCTTTAACAAAAGTTATACAGCACTTTTACCTTCTATATTTATTTTTATTAATATGCTCAATTTCAAACCCAAACAGCTTAACTGGGCAATGTTCTTCTTGTTAGGCTTAGGATATTTCAGCGTTATATCTCATTTAGAAATCAACTATTTCTTCAAAAACCTGATTGCGATCGCGCCAATACAGATGGCAGTGATTATTTATGTCACTTATCAACGTTGGAAATGTCAACTCCCTGTAGGGGAATTTCAAATTTCAAATTCAGAACCCTACAGAAAAATCTGAGAACTTGGAACGTTGAATTAAAATGCAGCGATAGTCTAGATGCTCAACGAAGTACGATAAATTAATAATTTTAATATGGTTGACATTGAGTCATAGTTCCATATTTAGCCTACGCTCGAATTAGAGACGCTTTTAGTCAGGCGTTGAATTTCTGTAGCGAATCTAAACACAAGCCATGCAACTTGTCCCGAAAACTAAGCCAGCCCTAGAACCTGACCCAATCCTAGAGAAGATTATTCTAGATGTTGGGGGTATGAAGTGTGCTGGGTGTGTGAACGCAGTAGAGCGACAACTGAGCCAACATCCAGGAGTCAAGAGTGCCTGTGTGAACCTGGCCACAGAGGTAGCAGTTGTAGAGTCAGAAGTTGGTGCAATAGATGTAGATGCACTGGCACAGCGATTAACAGCCGTTGGATTCCCGACTCAACCCCGAAAAGCTAATGGCACAGTAGCAGGCGAAATATCAACCTTACCAGATCCAGCAGAACGACAACGCCGAGAAATGCGTTCTTCTCTATGGCAGTTAGCGATCGCAGCAGTATTGCTGATATTGTCGGCAACTGGACATTTTGGTAATCTTGGTAGCTCAGTGCTGCCAGTGCTAAATAATATTTGGTTTCACTGTGGACTAGCGACAGTGGCGCTGTTAATTCCCGGTCGCCCGATTTTAGTAGATGGCTGGCTGGGCTGGCGACGAAATGCGCCTAACATGAACACCCTAGTGGGATTGGGAACTTTGACAGCCTACATTGCTAGTTTAGTAGCGCTGCTTTTTCCCCAATTGGGTTGGGAGTGCTTCTTTGACGAGCCAGTAATGATGCTGGGTTTTATTCTCTTAGGAAGGACATTAGAGCAACAAGCTAGAGGTCGTGCGGCGGCTGCATTTAGAAAATTGCTAGCACTCCAGCCACTCTTAGCGCGATTGATTGCCAACCCAGAGAAAGCCGACATGGGTTCTTCTAGTGTTGAAATTCCTGCTGAACAGGTGCGTGTCGGTGAATGCTTACAAGTGCTGCCAGGTGATAAAATCCCCGTTGATGGTGAAGTGATGGTTGGTCAAACAACGGTTGATGAATCAATGCTAACCGGGGAAGCCGTGCCAATAATCAAAAAACCAGGAGATATGGTGATAGGGGGAACACTAAACCAGTCAGGAGCGATCGCTATTCAGGCAACCCGGATTGGAAGTGATACAACTCTAGCTCAAATTGTCGCCCTAGTAGAAGCCGCCCAAACTCGCAAAGCACCAGTACAGAAATTAGCAGATACAGTAGCTGGTTACTTTACCTACGGTGTGCTGACAGCATCTGTCTTAACATTTGGATTTTGGTACTTTTTCGGCACTCACATCTGGACTGATATCACTATGTCTGGTGGTATGGAAATGATGAGCCACGCTACACATAACGCCCATTCCTCTCCCTTATTAATTAGTTTAAAACTAGCGATCGCAGTTATGGTAGTCGCTTGTCCCTGTGCCTTGGGACTTGCCACACCAACAGCCATTCTGGTTGGAACTGCTATGGGCGCAGAAAGAGGTTTGTTAATCAAAGGTGGCGATGTTTTAGAAAAAATACACCAGTTAAACACCGTAGTATTTGATAAAACTGGTACTCTTACCACAGGTAATCCCATTGTTACAGATTGTCTGCTAATTGAGGGATCGGGGACTAGGGACTGGGGACTGGGGAAGAATAACAATGCTCAATCCCTAATCCGACTAGCAGCCGCCGTAGAAAGTGGTACTTACCATCCCCTAGCAAAAGCGATTCAACAAGAAGCACAACGGCAACAGTTATCTATTCCAGAAGCCGTAGACTTTCACACGGAACCAGGGCTAGGGGTATCTGCTGTAGTAGAAGGCACAGTTGTATTATTGGGTAACTGGGAATGGTTGAGTTGGCACGGCATTGCCATTAACGAAACCGCACAACAGGTAGCACAGGATTTAGCAACAGATGGTAAAACAGTTGTTTGTGTAGCAATTGGCGGAACTTTTGCCGGACTAATTGGTGTTTCTGATACCCTCAGATCGGATGCTCGATCTACAGTAGATAAGTTGCGTCAGATGGGCTTACGGGTAATGTTGCTCAGTGGCGATCGTCCAGAAGCAGCTAGCGCCATAGCTAAACAACTAGGATTAGATAGCGCTGATGTAATCGCAGGTGTTCCCCCAGCTAAAAAAGCGGCGGCAATACAGTCTCTACAGAAAGAGGGACTGGGGACTAAAGACTGGGGACTAGGAAAAATTCTTCCTAATACCCAATCCCCAATACCCAATCCCCAATCCGTTGTGGCAATGGTAGGAGATGGAATCAACGACGCTCCAGCTTTATCTCAAGCTGATGTCGGGATTGCTTTACACTCCGGGACAGATGTGGCGATGGAAACTGCTGAAATTATTTTAATGCGCGATCGCCTAAACGATGTCGTCGAATCTATTCAGCTTAGTCGCGCCACATTCAACAAAATCCGCCAAAATTTATTCTGGGCTTTTGCATATAATACAGTTGGCATTCCTTTAGCAGCAGGTGTTTTATTTCCTAGTCTGGGTTTTGTGCTTAATCCATCTGGTGCTGCTGCATTAATGGCTTTTAGTTCTGTTAGCGTCGTCACCAACTCAATATTATTACGGCGATTCGCTCATCGCGTGTAGAATACTCCTTTACACGTCCAATTTGTCACCACAAATCTTGGTTATCAAAACAGAATTTAGGAGTCAGTCGTCAGATTAAGACACTTACCAAAGCTATCATAGCTACTGGAGTAGAACGGACATGTTCTACTCTTTCAAGGTATTATGCAATTTTAAAGCTTATTTAGATTAGCACCACAAACTTTTGGTGCGCAAAAATGGCAAGATACGATACTAAACAAAGTTTAATCAATTACAGTTCCACGATTTGTCAATGGCAGCAGAAACCAATGAAAACCATCTACTAATTATTGAAGACGATCAAGGTCGCAAAGAATTTTCTCTGGAGCACCCCGTCTACTCTATTGGTAGAGACCGCGAATGTAATATCCGTTTGATGTCGCAGTTTGTCTCCCGCCGCCATGCCACATTAGTGAGATTGCCACGAGAGCATAATAGTCATAGCTACTATTACCGGATTGTAGATGGCGATGCCAAAGGTAAGCCTAGTTCCAATGGTTTGATGATTAATGGACGTAAAATACCAGCCCACGATCTCAGAAATGAAGACGAGATCGTTTTTGGGCCTCAAGTACGTGCCATTTATTACCTTTTAAGAAACACTCAGCGTTTAGGACAAACGGATTCGAGCGAGTACGACATTACACTAATAAACCCCGGTATGGCCGAGGATTTAGAGGATTAAGAGAGTGAATTATAACTACCAATCACAGTCTGATGCTTCCACGGCTTCAAACCGTGGAAGTATCAATTCAATCACCAAAACTATCCTGCAATACTTTCAATCAAATGCCAATGGCGGCTACTTTCAATAGCTTGCTTGATTAACTCAAACATTTGTCGGCAGTAATTATCTAGGTGAATTGGTAGTTCTTCATTTTTAATCACAATACTCATCCGAGTTTCTGTTTCAGTAGATTTTGATTTGTCAATCAGTACTTCTACTGTTATTAATTTAGGAAAAGGAACATTTCCAGGAACCTCACGACCGATAATATATTCGGCTGTGTGATACTGAATATCCAACTGACAGTCCTGTAGAAGTTCTACAAGTAACGGCACCAGATGGTCACTAGGAACAGAAATAATAAATGAACAGGTATAGCGAGCCATAATAGCCCCAAGCCTTGCAACACTCCGTCCATCCTATAATACCGAAGTATCTAAATATAAAGTCATTAAAAAATCAAAGTTTTTGAGAGCAGGTATTACCAGATATACAGTCAATCAAGAGGCAGTTCTTGCTGGGGGCAGGAGGTAAACGTCATAAATAATTTAGGCGTTCCGAGAGCGTCAGCTAAATAGGGTTTCAATAAGGACGCAGTGTTTTTTGTGGCACTTTTCGCTCGAAATATATACTTTGTTCTTTCTTCTCTAAGATAGGCTTCGCGAACATAAATAAATTTACTCGATCTAGAAGAAAGTGGTAGAGGGCAAAAAATGTGTTTTCTTCCTCTTGCCTCCTGCCTCCTGCCTTCTTTGGTAAGCTGAAAGTTTGATCGAAAACTTTACAATAAAGGTTTGGCTGAGGTAGAAAATGAAAGTCGCAATTACTGGAGCAACAGGATTTGTCGGTAGTCGTTTGGTACAACGATTACACAAAGAAGGTCATAAGATAGTAGCATTAACTCGGAATACTGCTTTTGCTCAAAAGGTTTTTCCATCTGAGGCTTTCCCTAATGTAGAAATTGTTGCCCATACACCAAATGCATCTGGTTCTTGGCAAAGTGTCATTGCTAGTTGTGATGGCGTAGTTAATTTGGCAGGAGAACCTATTGGTGAAGGACGTTGGACACCAGAACGGAAACAAGAAATTTTCAATAGCCGAAAATTAGGTACACAAAAAATAGTTGAAGCAATAGCCAAGGCGAACCCTAAACCATCTGTGTTAATTAACGCTTCGGCTATTGGCTACTACGGCACCAGTGAAACTGCTACCTTTGATGAAACCAGCCTATCTGGTAACGATTTTCTTGCCCAAGTCTGCCAAGCCTGGGAAGCTGAAGCGAGAAAAGTAAAAGATGCTGGTGTGCGACTAGTAATTCTGCGTTTTGGAATTGTCCTCGGCAATGGTGGTGCTTTAGGTAAAATGATTCCGCCTTTCAAACTCTTTGCTGGCGGGCCTATTGGCAGTGGTCGGCAGTGGTTCTCGTGGATTCACGTAGACGATTTAGTTAACCTGATTTTGCAAGCTTTAACTAAACCGGAAATAGAAGGCGTATATAATGCCACTGCCCCTAACCCAGTTAGGATGGCAGATTTAAGCCAAACTTTGGGACAAGTGATGAATCGCCCTTCTTGGTTGCCTGTTCCTGCTTTTGCGATCGAAGCTCTTTTAGGAGACGGGGCAATAGTAGTTTTAGAAGGTCAACAAGTTATCCCAAAACGCACTGTGCAAACAGGCTTTGAGTACAAATATCCTAATTTGCAATCGGCATTAACACAAATTCTTAATTAAAAGGGAGTGGGGAGTGGGGAGTGGGGAGTGGGGAGTGGGGACTGGGGACAAGGGCACAGGGGCAAAGAGGCTTAGGGGAAAGACTTACTGCAACTTCCTTCCCCTCTGCTCCCCTGCTTTTTTCCAGTCCCCAGTCCGTAATCCCCAGTACCCAGTTCCTTGACTATTGACTAGAGAGAAATTTTTTGGAAACCCAACTGATAATACCGCTGAGAATTGCACCGCCCATGAGAATGCCAATTGCGGGGTTAAACAAGGGTTGCCACAGTTGATGCCACAAATCTAAACCCAGGTTTACTCCAGCGGCATCACCGATCGCTGCGATCGCTAACCAGCCAAAGCCAAATAAAACCAAAAAAACATCGGCGACTAAAACTATGTTTAGCCAATTTAACAATTTATCTTTCATGATTGGATTAGGTACTGGGCATTGGGCATTGGGCATTGGGCATTGGGCATTGGGCATTGGGCATTGGGCATTGGGAATTGAGCATTGGGAATTGGGAAGAGACAACTTAGAGAGTTACTTCAATAAATTCTTTTTTCTCCTCGTTGTCCCTAACCTCCAGTTTCCAGTTCCCAGTCCCCATCCTCTACTTTTCAAACAGCCAACTTTTGACTTTTGCTAAACTTTGCCAATCTGGTTTTCTACTTAAACCGTCCTCAATACTATTTTTTATTTCATCACTCCATTCTTCGTTGACAAAAATCAACTGTTGTGCCACGTCTATATGTTCCCGCAAGCCTTTTTGCTTTGTTTCCAGCATTGCTAAGGCGAGATTAATTCTAGCTTGGGGATCTTGTGGATTTAACTTGACTGCCTTCTGTCCGGCTTTGTAAGCCAAATTGGGTTTGTTATCGAGTAGATACAACCACGCTAAACAAACCCAAGCTGCACTAGTTTTAGGAGCGCGATCGCACACTTCTTTAAATACAGGGATTAAAGATTCTGCTGATTCTCCTGCTTTATAGCGTTCTAAACCTGTATCAAACAGGGATTCAACTGTATTAGTCATTGGTCATTGGTCATTAGTCATTAGTCATTGGTCATTGGTCATCGGCCATTGGTCATTTGCAAAAGACAAATGACAAAGGACAAATGACAACTGACAATATTACACCCCAAATGACTTGCCGCAACCACAAGTTTGATTAGCATTGGGGTTAGTGAATTGGAAACCACCGCCAATCATGGCATCGCTGTAATCGAGCATTAAACCGTAGAGATATAACAAACTCTTGCGATCGCTGACAATTTTGAAGCCATCATAATCAAAAACTTCATCATGAGGGGTTATTTTGCTGGTATCTTCAAAGTCCATCATGTAAGACATCCCAGAACACCCACCCTGACGCACTCCTACCCGTAAGCACAAGTCTGTGCCTTGCTTGTCCCGGAGGGATTTTACCTGGTGCAATGCGGCTTCGCTCAACAGAATTCCACGTTGTTGAGCTTCAATTGCTTGTGTCATCTGCTTTTCAACTCCTTAATTAGTATAAGCGTTACCCTATATCGGCTTGTAATGCTTCTGGGTTGCTCTTGGTGTTTTTGTATTCATTCTAGCGGCTTAGATGTTGCTAGATACCAAATTGTAAACACTCCGTCAAAAGTAGCCAAAGATTTTTATTCTAGAATTGAGAGACTCAATGTGTTTATACATTCGGTATTCTTAAAATTCCAGCCTTACGGCAGCAACAGAAGCAACCACCCTTCAGGTGCAGCCATAAAAATTTAATCCGAGGCTAGCTAGCCCCCAAAGTTTACTTCCAAATTGCTTCTTTTGATTCTATGACAAGTTTTAATCGCTCTACCAGTCGCCGGTTGAAGAAATTAACTCAAATTCCTTCTGTATGGGAGGGCGATCGCCGTCCGTTGTCATCACCAAACCAGCTGTCAGACTCAGAGGCAAAGGGAGAATGCATTCTTTGGGTAGATTACTCCCAAGGTGTTGTTCGAGGAATGGACGTGGTAGCTTCTGATACCGGACCAGAAGCAATAGTTCGCACCTTAATGCAAGCAATGGAGCATCCCCAGAGTCCGGCAAGACCTGCTAGACCCCAAAGAATTGTAGTCAAAGACCGCGAGATCCAATTTTACCTGCGGGGAGTGCTGCAAGATTTGGATATCGCCATTGACTACGCAGCAGAACTACCTTTAATTGACGAACTATTTCGGGGATTCGCCGACATCCTCGATAGTCAAACCCCCGATTTACCTCCACAGTATGCGCAAATCTTGCGAGAGAAAGCATTTGCAATTTGGCAAGCAGCACCTTGGGAATTTTTGCAAGAACAGCAAATTTTGTCAATCGAGATTAATAGGTGGGATGTAGGCACACTCTACGCCTCAGTTATGGGAATGCTGGGAATGGAGTATGGGATTTTGTTTTATCGCTCAGAAGACTCTTTAAAACAGTTTCGCGCCGCAGTTTTAACGGATGAAGAATCAACAGAGCATCTAGAAGAAGCGTTCCTTAAGCAAGATTGCCTGTTTCTCACTTTTGAGAGCGTTGACGAAACCGATGAAGATGACGATGAAGAAGATGATTTGGCGGATCTGCCATTATCAGAAATTGACCCTACTTTTGGTAATATCCACCCCTTAGAAGGACTACGGTCTGTTTTGTATGACGAAGAAGCATTGGTAATCTTGGTTGCGATCGAAAGCCTGAGCCGCTTTATTCGCGATCACCGTCGCCAACTTCATGAGGACATTTTCCCAACTCTAAGCCGTCGCTATCGCATTTCTCTACCGCAGTCGGAAGAATCAACTAAATCTGTGGCTGTGACAGTCTCTACCATGCCGCAGTTAGCAGCAGAATTAGAGGAAATGGCAGGCTTTGGTATTGATGACGAGGAGATTAACAACCTTGATTTCCAATCATTGCGAGATGACTTGATACCAGAAGATTCCTTCCTCAGCTTAGGTGTAGTGTCTTGGGAAATGTTGGAGTTTCTGCGAAAGGGGGTCAGCTACCACCAGGCTAGTGAAATCGAACCAGTGGGTGACGGTTTGCCGGTGATTTTAATTCAAACTTCTCGGCCCAAGGCGAAGACTGTAATTGAAAGGATTGAAGCAGCAGGCGGACTGAAAGCAATTTGCTTCAATCCAGGTGCCGATCCTTTTGATGGCGATCGCTACGACCTGGGTTTATTGCAAACTCAAAATGGCGAATTGTTCCTATTCGGTGAATTTTTAGATGAAGATCCGATTCATGTCGAAGCCCGAAAAAAATGGAATCAGCGGTGTAAAAATACTAAGGGCTACTGTGGCTTAATCATTGCCAAAGGACTAACGGGAGCCTCCCGTGGCAATCCTCAGTTAAAAGATATGATGGCTTTGTTTGAAGGGCGATCGCTTTCACCTAAAGATTTAGGTATTGGCACTCTCCAACTTATGCCCCAACTGAAATTTGAATAATTACATGAATTGCCGCAATCCTCAATCTCAAATTATCGGTATGAGAAATTAAGTTGATGTGTATTTGATTGATTAAAACTGCATTTGAGAGGAATAAAAGGGAAGGCTTTGCCTTTTATAGCAACAGTCAAAAAGGTTAGGACATTAACAGATGATAAAATTTAGACACAAAAAGGCTTTTCACCCAGTCCCCAGTCCCTAGTCCCCAGTCCCTTGCTATAACGTTTACCCCTGTTCTCTTTACCAACGGAGTGTTGATTCACCAGTCCTGAGTACTGTCTTACCCTATAGCAAAACGTGCGGATGAAAGTAAGGGCGCATCATTGACAGCAGATTTCAAGGAAAGTGAGTTACACAAGCTAAGTCTGTTACCTAAATATCAAGCGTGTTTTACTGCTTAATTCAGAATTTTGAATTAAGCAGTAACTGTTTCAGGCAAGTAAAAAGGACTCAGGATTTTCACTTTTGTATATACCCCAATACAATTCAGAATGAGCAACAAAACCCAGATGTGGACAGGCGTTTTATCGCGTCTTGAAAGACCAACTGTCTACACCAATAACTTTTAACTAAATCGTATTGGTATATAACCCATCCCTGGTAGCTAGTCTGTCAAGTAGAGGCAGAGTATTTCCGGTTCTACTCAGTCTTCGCGATCTGCGTACTTATCAGCGTGCGGCACTTTTTCATGAATATTCATGTATATGTCAATACGAATACGCGACCAATCTTGAGAAGCTAACTTTACCTAAATTTCATGAAGTACCTATATTTTCATAGTTTTCTAATTATTTGATCTCAGATTTCTAAGTATAAATAACTACAAAAGCCTAAAATTTTATCTCCAAAGACTGCTTGAATCAAACCTAACCAATACATTGAGATACTGGAATCTTTTTTTTAACAAGTTTTTGAGTTTAGCCTCCTGTTATATATCAATATCATTAAGCAAAAGTTCAGATAATATGTTTTTCTTTGTAATTTTTTTATAAAGGAGAAAAAATAGCTTTGCTAGTGTCTAAATGAAGATTATTTAAAGCGCGTAAATAATAGCTATAATAAACACACTGCCGAAAAAATTAAAATATACGATTGTTTTTACGGGTATACTTACCAGATAAAAATAGTTGTGACAAAAATTTTCTTTGCAGGAATTTATATCTTGGCTTAGATATGAGGAAAGATTTTTATGTCAAACTTCTAACGCCCTACTTGGCTAAAAAGGATTTATATAACCTCTAGATAAATGAAGACGAAAAATCGTAAAAATATTGCTGGTTTCAAAGCAAGCTATATCGCTAGAAAGAAGATAAAAAAGATGCAATGCTTTATAGCATTCTGACGATGATTTATTGTAAAAATATGAAGCAAAACTAAAATATTATCGGCAACAGTCAAATAACATCACATATATTCTGGATGAATTCGTCTGTGTAAAATTACAGATGTTACTGTCAAAATTACCAAGATAATTGGCAATTTTGACTCAGTAGACTGAGCGTTGTCCCTTTTTTTCGGGCTACTATGTTGGCAATGAAAAGCAATCAGCTTGATCGAAGTAAGCCAAAATTGATAACAGTTCAAGTAGCTCTTAAGTTCTTGGTTACAGTCTGGTTAGATGTAGGTGTTTGTTTTAAGGCGATCGCTTATTTGTCTACTTTCTAAGTCCCTATTAACGCTCTACACACACCACTTCAAACCTCCTGTAAATCAGCATTTCAGCATCATAATGATTCTGAAGCTTTATTTTTTGATGTTCTAGCAGATATTCTCTCCAACTGGGTTTGACGAACTTAGTTAAGAGAGAAGGTCAAATGCTTTCAATGGAGAATAACTTTGGAAATCTTCATTGAGTTAACAGTAGGTATCTAGAATTCCTTTATAAAATTTCATTGTTAGGGTTTACTCATGCTGTTAGTGGGGTTATTATCTTCAAAAGCAACGATGTGCTATTTATGCTGTCACAATAGTAACAAATAAAGTGTAGTATTTTGATTTTTTTAGAAAATGATCGATCCTTTGACAAAACAAACATTCTTAATATTAATGGTATTACTTGTTTCGTGAGACAAACTCTGATAACCTTATCGGTTCCCTCTTTAATTTAGACCCTTTCGACCATCTAAATATACAGCAGATAGCATGATAATGACAAATAAAAAATGGGCAGTTAAACGCATAACAGTTAATCTTGCAACGCAGGAAGCGGAAAAACTAGAAAAATATTGCCAACAAACAGGTAGACCTGCAACTGATGTGATTCGTGAACTGATTAGAAGTTTGCCTATCTCCGACGACGGTAAAGATGGAAACAACTAAGAAGTGACTTTCACAACTTATCCAGAAAACTGCTTTGCCACCAAAAAATATCTCTGATACTTTTGAGAGTCCGCTACTATGGACAAAAGTTTGTCTAGATGATACAGACGCGTTTTTATCGCGTCTGGTCATTTACCGGGACTAAAAGAAGTAATCAAAGAGTTTTTAGTATCGATATTGGCAAGTATTAATATGCTGCTGGAGTTGATATTAAGTAGCAAATTCCGACACCAACCCAGTTACAATCTGTAAAGAAACTGAAAAGGAACGACGGAATGCGTGTTGCAATCGTAGGTGCGGGACTGGCTGGGCTAGCAACCGCAGTGGATCTAGCTGATGCTGGTTGTGAAATAGAGATTTTTGAATCTCGTCCGTTTGTCGGCGGTAAAGTTGGCAGTTGGGTTGATGGAGATGGCAACCATCTAGAAATGGGGTTGCATGTATTTTTCGGGTGCTACTACCAACTATTTGACTTAATGAAAAAAGTGGGGGTGTTAGAAAACTTACGCCTCAAGGAACATACCCACACTTTTATCAATAAAGGGGGGCGCACTGGTGCTTTGGATTTTCGCTTTCTTACAGGTGCGCCTTTCAATGGGTTAAAGGCATTTTTTACTACTTCCCAACTATCGTTGCAGGATAAATTGCAAAATGCGATCGCTTTGGGTACTAGTCCGGTAGTTCGCGGATTAGTAGACTTTAATGGGGCGATGAAAACTATCCGCAATTTAGATAAAGTTAGCTTTGCCGATTGGTTTCGCAGTCATGGTGGGAGTAATGGCAGCATCAAGCGGATGTGGAACCCCATTGCCTACGCATTGGGATTTATTGATTGCGAAAATATGTCTGCCCGTTGTATGTTAACCATATTCCAGCTATTTGCAGTTAGAACTGAAGCTTCAGTTTTGCGAATGCTGGAAGGTTCTCCAGCTGAATATTTACACAAACCGATTCTGGAATATTTGGAAGCTAGAGGCACCAAAGTTTACACGCGCCGACAAGTTCGAGAAATTAAGTTTACTGAGTCAGCCGAACAAACCCGTGTAACTGGTATAGTAGTTGCCCAAGGTGATGCAGTAGAAACGATCGCAGCTGATGCTTACGTTTTTGCCTGTGATGTTCCAGGAATTCAACGCATCCTACCCCAGGAGTGGCGTAAGTGGTCAGAATTTGACAATATTTACAAACTGGATGCAGTGCCAGTGGCTACAGTGCAGTTACGCTTTGACGGTTGGGTAACAGAACTGAACGATCGAGAGCAACGCAAACAGTTAAATCAGGCGGCTGGAATCGATAATTTACTTTACACAGCCGATGCTGACTTTTCTTGTTTTGCCGATTTAGCGTTGACTAGCCCTGCTGATTATTATCGCCCAGGACAGGGGTCTTTATTACAGTTAGTGCTGACACCGGGAGATCCGTTTATTGCCCAAAGTAATGAAGCGATCGCACAACATGTTCTCAAGCAAGTCCATGAACTGTTTCCCTCGTCGCGGGAGCTAAATATGACTTGGTACAGTGTTGTAAAGCTTGCTCAGTCTCTTTACCGAGAAGCGCCAGGGATGGATGCGTACCGTCCCAACCAAAAAACACCAGTAGATAATTTCTTCCTTGCCGGGAGTTATACTCAGCAAGACTACATCGACAGCATGGAAGGTGCTACTATTTCTGGACGGCGTGCGGCAAAAGTGATTTTGGAGAGTTTGAAGAAATAACGTAGACACCCAGTGGCTTGCCGCAGGCTACTTCAAAGAGTGCAAAGAACGCGATCGCAAAGCATCTCGTAGAGAAGGAAAAAGAGAAATGCCAGACTGGTTAGAGCATACTGTGCAGGTAGAAGTAGAGGCTCCCATAGATTTAGTATGGAGCCTCTGGTCTGATTTAGAGCAAATGCCCCGGTGGATGAAGTGGATTGATTCAGTGAAAATTCCGCCAGATAATCCAGATATATCTCTTTGGAAATTAAAGACGGGCAGTCTAGAATTTAATTGGCAATCCCGAATTCTCAAAGTTATTCCCAACCAAATTATTCAATGGGAATCGGTTGATGGTTTGCCAAATCAGGGAGCAATTCGCTTTTACGATCGCCACAATAGTAGTATTGTGAAAATGACTATTTCCTATGCTATCCCCGGCATTCTTGGCAAAATTATGGATAACTTATTTTTGGGACGGATAGTTGAATCAACGATTCAAGCTGATTTGGAAAGGTTTAAAGAATATGCACTGAATGTTAAAGCTAATTGATATAGATAGCAAAAATAGGCAGTAGGAAACAATGTGTAAAAGTTTCTTACTGCCTGAAAGAAACTAAGATTTTAAGCTCCGTATTATTTGCTCTGCTAGAGAAGTAGGGTCAATCTGAACTCCAAGTATAGTATTACAAGAATTACACAAGTACCCAACAATGTCATGAGTTGTAGGACTCTCTGCTTTTAAAGAACAAAATTTTACAGAACTAATTGACTTTTTACAGTTAGGGCATTGTCCAGAATGAAACATTTATCCTCCTAATTTATCAATTTAGTTTTGCCCACCCTCAGCACTTTTATATATGCTGAGGGTAAATTGCTTACCGTTTACCTTTACCCTCTAATTTCTTGTCAGAATCAGAGGGGAGCTTGGAATCATCAGCCTTAACATAGGTAATCAAGGCAGCAGGCATAACTGTTTGTACATAGGGAAAACGACAGTCTTCCTGTACAACAGCAAAGCCAAACCCAATACCACCCACGAGGACAGCAGCAAGCTGACAGTTATTCAGTTTATTCACTATAGTTAACCTTTATTTATTAATAATCAATAAAGCTGAGTAAGTCCCAGCCAAAAAAAATATAACATGAGTTCAGCCACCAAAATAACAGTGAGATTACGTAAAAATACTATTTTAATCTCAATAAAAGGCGATCGCACAAATTGTGCAGCATTAGTTACCACCTACTCAATTGCGTTAATGCACTCTACTTACTGTTGGTTCTGGAAGTGCATCACCTACAGCTTTGTAAGCAATAATTAGAGACTCTAAAGCTTGAATTCCATTTGCCACAGCTAACTTGTAAGTATCCCCATGAGTCCGCCAGCGTTGTCCTGGAAAATCAGGGAATGCTACTAAAAAGCAATCATCTTCCTCAGACCATTGAATAAGCATTTGGTATTTAAGTTTACTCATCTTGTTTCTTTTCCTCTACTTCCTCATCTGATATTTTGAACTTAGAGGATTAAAAAACTACCAAGTTGGGTCGCTAAACAAATTAATCGTCAATTCCTCGCGTGGCGGTACTCCGTTAATACAAGCGCGAACGATCTCTCCATCCTCTAATTCGACGGTGCAAGCGTGACAAGACCCCATCAGACAACCGGTGGGAATAAATACCCCAGCCCGGTCTGCTACATCTAAGAGGGCTTCTCCCACTTCGGCATCTACTGTGACATCATCTGGTAAAAAACGGACACGAACAATCATTAATATTACGCATTTAATAGAGTTGTCATTTGTCAGTTGTCATTTGTCCTTTGCAAATGACCAATGACATTTCAAGGAATTTTAGCTTAAGACAAAAACAGACTTAAGTCTAAATGGCTTTCAATTTCAATGGCTAGAGAGTCCAAAATTTGCTCTCGCTGTTCTCGGTAGTTAGCAACACCGGTAGGCAAAGATTTTAAACCTCGTTGTTGACGGAGGCGATTTAACCAAGCCCGTCGCCAAGGCCCATTGTCAAAAAGCCCGTGGAGGTAACTTCCCCACACCGATTGACAACTATCTACTAACCCTAAATTAATATCGTCAAATAGGGCATGGTACGATTGAATATCTATGCCTTGCTGTTCGATACGCGATCGCCCTTGATGGATTTCAAAGCCATTAACTGGCAAGCCTTGTTGGGGATAATTTGAGCTAACTTGGCGCTGACGGGCGATTTTTTGTCCTGTAATCACAGTTCTGATTGGTAAAAGATTTAACCCTTGAAATCTGCCAGCTTGTCCCTCTATCCCTTCTGGGTCAGCGATGATTTGACCGAGCATTTGATAGCCACCGCAGATACCTAAAACCGTTCCCCCAGAAGCAGCGTAGTTTTGGATCGCTTCTGCCATACCGCTTTTTTGCAGCAGTAGCAAATCAGCAATTGTGGTCTTTGTACCTGGGATAATTACTGCATCAGGATGTCCTAAATCTTGCTTAGGACTTAAGTACTTAATTGAAACTGTACTTTCTGATTCCAGTGGGTCAAAGTCGGTGAAATTGGCAATTCTTGGTAAGCGGATGACGGCAATAGTGAGGTCAGTTTGGGCTTTATTTGTAGACGATTGACGTTCTAGCAGGTCAAGAGAATCCTCTGCTGGAAACATTTCTTGCAAGTAGGGTATAACACCGATAACGGGGATACCTGTGCGTTCTTCTAACCATTTTATCCCCGGATCTAAGAGCGATCGCTGCCCTCGAAACTTATTAATTACTATACCTTTAATTAAAGCGCGTTCATCTGGTTCCAATAACTCTAAGGTGCCAACGACATGGGCAAAAGCACCACCTCGGTCAATATCAACTACTAATATGGTTGGTGCATTTAAATGTTTTGCTACACGCATATTAGTTAAGTCGCGGTGCTTGAGGTTAATTTCCGCAGGGCTACCGGCACCTTCACAAACCACCATGTCAAATTCTGTTCCTAAATGCTGTAGCGATTCTTCAATTGTCCGCCACCCCAGTTCAAAATATTGCTCGTAGTAATCTGAGGCACTGACTTTACCTACAGACCTACCTTTAATAATTACTTGAGAAGTCATATCCCCTTGAGGTTTGAGTAAAATTGGGTTCATTTCTACCCAAGGCACGACTCCCGCAGCCCAAGCTTGCACTGCTTGAGCATAGCCAATTTCTCCACCACTGGCGGTGACATAAGCATTTAAAGCCATGTTTTGACCTTTAAAGGGAGCCACTCGCCAACCACGCCGTGACAGAATGCGACAAATAGCTGTAGTTAAAAGTGATTTCCCTGCATGGGATGTTGTCCCCACTACCATAATTGATTTCATAGTTGCTATCACTTAGTTTTTCAAGATACAGAGTTAATTTTTAGGAGCGAACAACAAGGGAGCAGGGAAAGTGGAAAAGCGGGGGAGCAGGGGGCAGGGGAAAAGGTTAAAGGTTAAAGGGAAAAGGAATAAATTTAATCTTTCCCCTTTTCCCCTTACCCCATGCCCAATGCCCCATGCCCAATGCCCAATGCCCAATGCCCAATGCCCAATGCCCAATGCCCAATGCCCAATGCCCAATGCCCAATGCCCAATGCCCACTATAACCATCACAAATTGCAGTTGGATGGTTATGGTAAAGACTTCATGAATAGATATGATGTTTCCGTATATATTGTTCCCTTTGATTCCCTAATCCTAACTCTTAGGTTTTTATTCTAAAAAGGTATCCGTAACCAACGAATCACAGCATCATAGAAACGATCGCGCCATGAAGGAGTACGCCAATTTTTCCCTTGGTATTGTTCTACTAACTGGCGTCCCAAGGGAGTGAGACGAAAACTATCTGTAATTCCCTGACCATCAACTTCTCGGCGCAATACACCTACTTGAATCAACCAGCCCAAAGCGTCATCACAAGCTAATTCTGATAAAGGGCGTTTAGTATAGCCCTGCTTGAGTCCATTTTCCAGAGCGATCGCAGTTAATGATACACTCTGGTGGCTCATCACTTCAAATAAAGATACATTAAAAGGCGAACACACTAGCGATCGTTCGGCTCTTTCTACTGTACTTTGAGGATAGACAAAAATATTTGGGTTTTGGGAATCAACAGCAGCCATTGTGTATTGGTAGAAATTTTTCTTCTAACAAAGATTAATTTAAGAATATATTTTTTCTTGTACCAAATACCCCATTAAACCAAAATTAGTTACCTAAAGTGTATTTATCCGATTTTTTAGTAATTATATTTAAACATTATAAATTAATGTAAAATTTCAAGTGCATCAACAATCTGAAACAGGAAAAGTTAATTATGCCTCTAGCAGTTGGTACGGATGCACCTGCATTTACCGCCAAAGATACAAACGGCAACACAGTTTCGTTATCTGATTTGAGGGGGAAGACGGTTGTTTTATACTTTTACCCCAAAGATGACACGCCAGGCTGCACCAAACAAGCCTGTAGTTTTCGGGATGCCCAGTCTCAATATCAAGGTAAAGATATTGTAATATTGGGAGTCAGTGCAGATGATGAAGTCTCCCATCAGGCATTCACCCAAAAATATAATTTGAATTTTCCCCTACTGGCTGACACCGACAAATCCCTCATCAAAGCTTTCGATGTGGATGGCGGCGGTTATGCCAAGCGCGTCACTTACGTAATTGACCCCAACGGTAAAATTACCCATGTTGACGCTAATGTAAATACCAGCAACCATGCTAGCGATATTTTAGCTGCGCTTGGACTGTAGTTTTTTACCTGATAATTCAGGATTTTTTTTAAATAGTTTCAGCCCCAAGCCCTAGAACACCAATTCAGTAATCCTCGAAGAACCTCTCCCCCTACCCTTGTAGGGAAGGGGCTGGGGGGTTAGGTTTTTGATTACTGAATCGATGCTCTAGAGGCTTGGGGTTCTTTGTTTGAATTCAGTTACCTGATGGTGGTGTCACCGATGGCGATGTAACTGATGGTAGTATAATCGTTGGCAAACTATTGGTGGTTGGTTGCTGTTGTTGACCTTGAATTAGTTTTTGTTGCCTTGCTTTAAAGGCTGCTGCTGCTGAGTTTAGTTCTTCGTTCTGTTGGTTAGAATCCCAGTTGAGATTCCCGAAATTTGCCCGATGAATCAGATCGAACATATTGAAATTGTCTGAGTTGGAACGGGCGAAAGGATCGGTATTTTGGTCTGTTGTACTATTGCTGGGGAAAGCATCCGTTGGGCTGCTGATTTGAGCGGAACTTGGTTGAGCCATGAGCAAGGAAGCAAAGCTAATTCCTGCTGCCGTAGCTAGAAAGAGTCTAGTAATTTGTAAAAATGGTTTTTTCATGGGTTTTGACCCTAAATAAAATTGATCTATTTTATCTTTTTAAGCCAGAGTACGCCGCAGTTGGGGTTGAATACTCAGCAAGGCGACTAGGGCAAAGCCAAACAACACTAGTAATGCTCCCCCAAAGGTAACATCGCCCCAAGGAGCCTGCATCACTATACTACTTAGTCCCCAATTACTGTGGAAATAGAGATAGCGAATTGGTTCGATCGCATAACTGAGAGGATTTAGAGTAGCTACAACCTGTAACCACTTAGGCATGAAGGATAGAGGTGCTAAAGCAGTACTCGCAAACAATAATGGTAGGTTAGTGACAAAAATCACTGCAATCAATTCAATATGTCCGGGTAAAGCAAAAGCTAAACCGAGGGAGATGGCTGTTACACCCAAAGCTAAGAGTAAGACAATTAAAGCGATCGCACTTAAACCCGCTACATCTGGAAGTCCAGCCCCCAAAAATGCTGCTGCTGCAACAATTACGGCTGCTTGCAACAAACTTTGGCTGATAATAAAAATGGCTGAGGCAAAAACAATGGAAAACCGCGATGCTAAGGGTGCTACTAGCAAACGATTCAAAAAGCCGAACTCGCGGTCAAACATTACAGGTAAACCAGCATTCAGCGCCCCAGCAAAGGCTGTAAACACAATGATGCCAGCAGCTAAAAATTGACCGTAATTTGTTGTATTGCCAAATATACCCTTGGGGGCATTTTGGAATAAAGCACCAAATAGCACTAACCACATTACTGGTTGAATAATTCCAGCAACCAAAGATGAGGGACGGCGTTGCAACTGAATAAACAAGCGACGAGTTAAAGCCAACGTCTCTTGTACCAATTCACCGAAAAAGTTAGGTGCAGTATTAACATCTGCTTGCGGTGATGCTAGCGGCTGCCAATTGATATCAGATTTAGGAGTAACACTCATGATTGGGGATTGGGGATTAGGGATTAGGGATTAGGGATTGGGGATTGGGGATTGGGGATTAGGGATTGGGGATTGGGGATTGGCAAAACTCTTTCCCAGTTCCCAGTTCCCAGTCCCCAGTCCCCAGTCCCTATCTCATATTCTGCTTCTTCTCAGCTTTGGGATCGCGGGTGGCGACGGCTGCGAGTTCTGCATCCAACAAGGTGCGTCCTGTGGCAGCGAGATAAACGTCATCGAGGCTGGGGCGAGATTGGGCGATGCCAAATATGGGCAAGCCAGCGGTATTCAGCGCTTGCTGTATGTTAATGAAAACATCATTCTGAGGTGTCACTACTAAGTTGAGTGAATTACCTTGAGCGCTGTTGATGATGATTTCTTGGACAAAGGGCAAAGGTTTCAGGAGGTTTTTAGCTTTTTGGGCTTCTTCAATGGGGGAAAACTCGCGGATTCGCAAGGTGATGCGATCGCCCCCTACTCGATCTTTCAATTGCGAAGGTGTATCGCTGGCAATGACAACGCCGCGATCTATAATTGCCACGCGATCGGCTAAAGCGTCAATTTCTTCTAAGTAATGGCTGGTAATTACTACCGTCGTCCCAGAAGCGCGTAATTTTTTGAGGAAATCCCACACTACAAAACGGGTTTCTATGTCAAGCCCTACAGTTGGCTCGTCCAATACCAGAACATCCGGTGCATGGAGCAAGCCGGCAGCCAAGTCTAGGCGCTTGCGTAAACCGCCTGAGTAGGTTCCTGTCTTTTTATTGGCGTATTCTTGCAAACCGAGTAAATCTAATACCGTTTCAATACGCTGTTTGGCTACTGCGCCTGGAAGGTGATAAAGTGCTGCTTGCAATTGCAGCAGTTCTTTTCCAGTCAACACCTTATCTATAGCGACTTCCTGAGCTATGTAGCCTAGTCGTTGTCTTGCCACTTTTGGATTATCTAACACAGAGATGCCAGATACTTCGATAATGCCTGCATCCGGTGTGGTCAACGTACACAAAGCACGCAAGGTAGTAGTTTTCCCAGCACCGTTGGGACCAAGCAAACCAAAAATTTCTCCTGGTTCTACCTGAAAGGAAACATCCTGGACGGCAACCACTGTACCGTAACGTTTTTGCAGATTTTGAATTAAAACGGCGGGAGCCATGACAGCCGATCCCCAACTATACAAATCTCAATAAAGTCTATCCTTATTGTAGAAGGTAGAGAGCAAGGAAATAGCGCATGAGCGAAAATCTGTAAATAAGTTCGCTTCATGCGCTATGCTGCCAAAAATTTTTAATTATTCTAAACAAGTTGCTCGATTGCGTTTGTAGCGAAACAAACCAAATACTACAGCAACTAATCCTAAACCTGGAAGATTTGCAGGCTCTGGAACCTTACGAATGGGAGGCTTAGGCGGAGTGTAGTACCTAATCGGGACATCTGGCAGATCGCCATTAAATAGATAGTTGTGAGACTCGCCATTTCCTGTCAAAGAAGCTACCACGACATTGCCGTTAATTTGACCATTATTGAAATTGAAATTAGCCAAAGGCGCAAGGATACTACCTTGGATGCCAATTCCACTAGCAGTTATGTTAGTTGCTTCATAAAAGTTGTAAATTACCTTTTGTTTATCTGCGCCAATGATATTAAACCCAAAGTTTTGCAGTGACACATCCTTACCGCTGATATTGACAACGATAGTTGAATTTGCGTCCCCTTTAATTTCAAAATAGTTTGTCTTGGATACAGATGAGCCTGCAAGATTAAAAACATTGAAAGCAGTACCACTGCCACTAAGGTTAATAGCACCCCAAGGTTGAACTGTTGTGTTACCAGTAGGAGTCAAGGTTGCTAAATATTCAGATAGTCCTCGCAGTTGTTTCCCTGCTTCATTGAAGTTGATGGGATTACCCTGGCTGAGAGTTCCTTGGGGAAATCCCACATTGCTGGATACATTGGCGCTGCCTCCATAGACAGCATTCCCGTGGTAGACTTGACCGTTGCTTAGAGTTAAATTCTGTCCAGCGACTACTACGTTGCCGCTATTGCCAGAAAGTCTGCTTCCAAGTCCGCCGACGAAATTTATGTTACCGCCAGCAGCAACTTTTCCTTCAATATCTGTATATTTTTGAGAGATATCTCCCAAAACAAATACATTGTAATCAGAGGCAGCGCCTAACTCAACTGCATTCGCTCTTGCTGAGAAACCCAGCGCCAGAGTTACTACAATCGGAACTGTTACTAACCCCCAAATATAATAGGTTTTTGATTTCATCTTCTAGTTTAGGATCATCAAAACGATCCTATGGCTATAAATCAAAGATTGCACTAGTTTACTAGCTATTTTTATTGAAGTTTCACATTAGTATAACTACTGTATACTTTTCTCAAAATTATCTGCTCAACCGCAGATTTACTGTTTACTGCATGAATTAAATTTTTATCAACAATAATTCATGAGTTAGGAGTTAGGACGTTATTTCAAAACTTTGAAAGTTTTGAGGCTAGTGTGATTGTAACCACTGATAAATTCCCCTATCACTTGGATATGTTGCAGGTAATTAAGAATAGATTTTGTGATGACTTCTCCCAACATTAACAAGGGAATTCGTGGAGGATAGTAACTTGATTGTAGAAGGTGGAGAGCAGATTTGATCTGAGTTTCAAGTTGCTCGCTCGAGGAAGTAAACAATAGGCAGAGGGAGAATAGGGAGCAAAAAGAATCTTTCTCCTTTGCTGCTTTTTGGCAGGATTGGTAATTGAGCAAAACCTAAAAATTACCCATTCCTAAATTCCAGTTAACATCATAGACCGCTTTATCGACTAGGGCGGATATATCCTTCTGCTTCCAATTTTTTTAAGGCTCTTTCGACTGCTACTTTTCCATATCTTATACCAACAGCAGTAGATTCCTGAGTGATTTGGGGAATAACGGTAATTGTTTTTTGTCCTAAAGGTGTCTGATAAAATGCAATAATTTGTTTGATTTCTTCATTGGTAAAGTATTTATTATAAATAGGAATAATCTCATTGACAAGATCATCTATCTTGAGTTCAGCAGCAAAAGTATCCCAAAACTTTTGAGGAACTTGAGGGTATTCGGACTTGAAATTATTTAATATTTGAGTGAGGATCTGTGTAGAAATATTTTTGGTACCAGTTATCTCTAACAATTTCTTGATATTATTAGTTTTTTCTATTTCTTGAGCATTATTACTTGGTGCAATAGTATTAGTTGGACTTTGAGCAAAAGCAGCTTTATTGAAGGTCGTTACTAAGGAAAGTACAACTGCTGCTGTGAACAAAAAATTTATCTTCATTGATTTAAATTTATTTTTAAGAGAAGATTATTTAGGTAAGTTTGACAAACGAGGAACCATTGTAAGTAATGGTCTCAAATTATTATCCTTAAATTTACCATATAAGTCATTCTTTTACTACCTTTAGGGTGCGGAAACTACTATCAGCACAACCACCGATCGATCCTCCCATTGCCTGGATTTGTTGCAGATAGTCAAGGACGGGTTTGATGATGACTTCTCCTGGCATTAACACAGGAATTCCTGGGGGATAGGGACAGACGATTTCGGCACAGATGCGTTTATTGGTTTGTGTCAAAGGTAGTATTTCACTGACAGCAAAAAAAGCTTCGCGGGGAGAAAGTTGTAAAGCATAATCTAGGGTTCTGTCTAGATTTAGCCAAACCTGGTTTTTAACAGTCAAGTTGCTTCGGCAATATTCTTTAGTGAGGGTGGTGAAACCTTGGACTAATTGTTCAATATCGGCTGGGGTGTTGCCTAAACTAATAATAAAGGTGAGATGTTGTATTGAGGCGAATTCAGCAGTAACAGCAAATTTTTCATCAAGAATTTCATCTGCTTCAAATCCGGTTAAACCTAAACCAGAAACAGTTACAGTTAGTCGCGTTTTATCTAAAGCTACAAAACCGGGAGATCCCCCCAACCCCTCTTTAAAAGGGGGGCTTAAAACTGATAATCCCGGAATTTGACTGATTTTTGTTCTAGCTTCTTTAGCAAGTTGCAAAGTGCGAGACATCAGCATTTTTCCGTGGAGTGCCATTTGCTGACGCGCTGCATCTAAAGAAGCTAAAAGTAAATAACTAGGACTGGTAGACTGTACGAGCTGCAAAGCTTTACTGATGCGATCACCATTTATCCTATTACCTTGAACGTGCAGCATCGATGCTTGTGTCATCGCACCGAGTACCTTGTGGATGGATTGTACAGTTAAATCAGCACCTGCGGCTAAAGCTGGAGTGGGTAGTTCTGAATGAAAGGCAAAGTGTGCGCCGTGTGCCTCATCTACAAGTAGAGGGACATTATATTGATGAGTAATATTGGCGATCGCCCTCAAATCTCCACAAACACCGTAGTATGTTGGATAAACTGTCAACACTGCTTTCGCATCTGGATGTTGTTGGAGTGCAGCTTGTACAGCATTGGGTGTAATGCTATGGGCAATATCTAAAACTGGATCGTATTCAGGATTGAGAAAAATTGGTATAGCACCAGAGAGAATTAAACCTGCGATCGCAGAAGAATGCACATTGCGAGGCAGAATAATTTTATCGCCTGTGCCACAGGTAGCAAGAATAGCCGCTTCAATCCCACAGGTAGAACCATTGACAAGAAACCATGTTTGCGAAGCACCAAATGCCTCAGCCGCCAGTTGTTGTGCTTCTTGAATAACGCCTTGGGGTGCAAAGAGATTATCTAAATCTGCTAATTCGGTTAAATCAGCGCTAAAGACGGCTTTGCCAAATAAATCGGCTAAGGGTTGAGGAATTCCCTTGCCTTGTTTGTGTCCTGGGGTGTAAAAAGGTGCATGGGGTCTTGCTGCATTGGCTTTTAAGGCATCTAATAAGGGTATTTGATTTTGATTAGGCATTAAAATAAAACAAACCGTTAATGATAAAATTTGAAATCTGTTAAGGCATATTCATAAAATAATTAGCTTCTTATTGCACGCTCTTTCACCCATTGTTTTAACAGAGGGATTTCAAAATCATATCCTCCATTGATTTTGTGTAAAATATGATAACGCAACAAGCGGGTTAATACCTTTTCAGCAATTTTAGTAGTTTTAGGTAATAAAATATCTGTTCTGGCAACTTGTAATAATAATTCTTGACCAATTACCATTTCTTCTGGTGTAGTTCCTGTAAATTCTGTCCAAATATTTGTAAAATAAGGCTGACCGGAAATAAATGCGTCATTAATAGAAGCTTGCAAGAGTTCGGTAGTAATCAAATCAGTATGATTAAAGTTAGCTTGATTTACCATTGATGCGCCCAATAATTGTAGGCAGTAAGGGTGACAATTGGTAAGCTTTAATACTTCTTTTACAATCCCTGGAGCGTAACGCAGTGCAAAATCTGGATCTGGCTTAAGGACTAATTCCTCGGCTTCGTTAGGTTCAAGATAAAGCATTTCTATCGGGACAACGCTGATAAAATAGTTACTCCAATTCGGCCCTAATTCCTCTAAAGTTTGCACCCCAGAAAACAGAAAACCGAGTTGTTCGTAATGTTGAATTAAGTGGCGTAGTTGGTCAAATAAACGTAAAGTTATCTGTCCCTTTTGGATAGCCGTACCAATTTTTTCAAATTCATCAAGGTTGAGAAGAATGCGCCGTTCTCCAATTTGGTCAAATGCTTCATCCAACCAATCTTCTAAGGTTGTATAGGGACTAGGTTGAAAATCGGTGCGTTTAGGAATGTTTGGTAATTGAACGCCTTGACTTTTGCAGTCTTTATGAATTGCACGGACTAAGCCAAAGCAAAAGTCAGATTCGCTAGTGGTAATGGCGGAACTTTGCATATCTACAAATACGGGGAGAATATCACTGGGAAGCAGGCGGGGAAAGTTATACAAAAAGGAAGTTTTACCACAGCGACGGGGGCCGTGCAGCACAAGGGTAGGTCGATCGCGGTTTAAAACTCGACGAACAACTTCATCGGCAAATCTCTGACGACCTTTAAACAAGTTTTTTTGGTCAAATCGCACCGGATTTCCATATTGGAACGGGTTGATTAGTTCGCCTTGAGAGAGTTTACGTTGTTCATTTTGTTCCAGTTCAATAACCTTTTGCCAATGTTCCAGTACAGGTGTCCAGCGTTTGATGGCTTCGTCTTTAAGTCCCAGAGAGGGTAATTGGGATTGTAATCGAACAACATTGTTATTGATTCGTTCTAATCCTCGTTCTCGTAGGGGTATATTTTTATTTTCAAGTGCAGATTGAATATCTTGAATAATAGTTTGCAACCGAGGAAGAAGGATAGAAAGTTCAGGTTTAACCTTTGGTAAAGATGTTTCTGGAGTAGAGGTGTCGCTGTCAGAATTGAGGTGATAGAAGGGGAAAATCAGGAAGGGTAATATGGGATGGTCTGAGTTGGCAGTAAAGATTAGTTCTGGAATACTTTGAATTTGCTTGAGTTGATTGGCGACAATTTGTGGTAAGGCATTTTGCAGGGTTATTTGAAATCCTGGTAAAGAAAAAGTTTGGGTATATTGAAAGATTGTTAAGGCTTGTTGAGGTCTTTGACAAAATTCAGAAACAAGAAGTTGAGGATGATTAGATAAAGGTATCCACAGGAGTTCGCTTGTGTAAGGAGGTAATTGAAAAAGTATTTTTGCTATTTGGGGACGTAACCGCCTATTTGTTGAATCTGAAAATCTGAAAAGTTTTAGTAAATAATGAGGAAATATATAATAACTACCTAAAGAGATAAAGGAATAATCAGGAAATATTCTGTAATAGCTGACTAAGGTTACAGGAATAATTAATACTGAAAGCCATTTTAAATTTAGGGCAGAAAGAGCTATTAAAATCACTGTAGTGGTGATAAAAACTCTGTTGTCTTTTGCTGGTGCAAGAGCAAAAGCAATTAAACTTGCAACAACCGAAAACCAAGTAAGCGGTAAAGTAGCAACTCCCGCCACTCCAACCGCCACTCCGACCGCCACTCCGACTGCCACTCCGACCGCCACGACTCCCCCTACGACTCCCCCCATGACTCCCACCACGATGACCGCCACTCCGACTGCCATGACTCCTGGCACGACGACCATCATTCCGATCGCCACGACGACCGCCATGACGACCGCATTATCGCTATTTTTTATACTTTCTATTGCTGAAAATAGGAGAAAGCCTGTTATTCCACTTACTAACAATAGAAACAACCAGTTTTGAGTTACTAACCACGTTCCTAACATCACATTGATTGTTCCTCCCACGACCATCACATTACGAGCAAGGCAAAGATGTTTTTTTAACAGTTGCATTAACCAAACAGTTAATGATATGGATACTCCGAAAACTGGAAGACCTATCCCTATTTGAGGTAAAGAAGGTAAAACTTTAATAGCTTCTTCTAAGCTTTTTAACCAGCTATCAGGCTGATTTAATACAACTATTAACCACAACAAGGGGATAATCAGTCCTAGAGGTAAAAATAAAACCCCTGTCGCATAAGCAATTAACATTACACAAGGTAACTGTAACCAATCCAACAATTGATTACGCTCAATCAGTCTGAAAATAAGAGGAATATTAAAAATTAATAATAGTAATAAATACTGACTAATAAATCTTAAGTTTTTGGACAATAAAATCTCAATAAAACTTGTGTCTGGTCTGCGTCCAATTTTTTCTTTTTGAGGCAACCATTCATTCATTCGTTGTTGAAGCCTTGAAGGGCAAAACATTACCCACCAAAATAGTTCCCAAGTTTCTCGCAAAAACAGCAACATTTTTTAGATTTAATGTTTGAACCTTTGGCTTATTCCTTTATCTTTGACCTTTGATAAACTCTGCAAACACACTGCTAAATAAACCCCCATTCTTCCGTAATAACCCATGACGCTGAAGCCTATCTACAATTGCCCGATCGCGAATAGGTAAATTACTCCCTCCCAACTCATAACGTAATACTAAACGTTCAACTTCGGTTAAATCTTTCCAAAGTTCTTCAAAACGAGGCTTTGCTTGAAAATTAAACTCATTTTTAGCTATTTCTTGATTCCCATCTTGCCACAACATCGCCCCCGCCATCTGCACATAATAGGGCAACCCTCCTGCTAACTCATCCACCCATTGAAATACCGCAGAATCAGGCAGAAATCCTTTCTGGATGATGCTTTGCCAAGCTTTCTCCTCTAATGCCCCTAAAATAGTCGTACTAAAAATATTGGCAAAGGGAGAACCCAGACTCAAAGTTTCGTAAACTTCATTAAGAGGGCGTTTACTGGCAATTAGCATTGTTAATAAACCCGCACAAGCCTTAGAACGCCAATCTTCTCCCCAATCCTGAAACAATTCCAATCTATCTTTTTTACTAGCAATGGCTTCAAACTCATCCAATAAAATAATTAAACGATACCCTTCATCTACTAACACCTGTAAGCCATCTTCTACTGCAAAGCCATCTTCATTATCTTCTTTTGACCAAGGATAATTACCTGTTAGTTTGTGAATCCCTCGCCTTAAGCCTTCAATAATCCCCTCTGGAGTATGAAAATTCCTATTCGTTAAATCTAAGAAAACAACTAAAGGCTTTTGTTCTGGCGAACAAAATTCGCTGATTCTTTCTTTGATATATCGCAATAGAGAGGTTTTTCCATTGCGCCGCAAACCCACCAAATTGACACATTGAGGACTAATCGCGCCAATGCGGTTTTTAATCTCTAAAATCTCTTTTCTCCGTCCGTAAAAACGTTGTGGAGGAATAGGAAGACCATATTCAAATGGATTATCACCTTTGGGCTTTGGCTGATGAAATTGTTTATTAAGTAACGCAATTTCGGGAAATTGCTTCACAATAACTTGAGCCGAAACTGCCCGCCCACCTAAATCGTTACCCTCATCACGGGAAAGATGCACAATTCCACAAACTTTACCTGTTAGTAAATTTAATAAAGGCGAGCCACTAAAGCCTGAGATAACTTGCCCTTGCTTTAACTTATAGAGACTAATATCCTGTTTAAAACTTATTCCTTCATATTTAAAGCTTGCTGAATCTCCCTGCGAATAATCAACTTCGCTATTCTTGGGATAACCGAAAATATATAAATCATTGTTGGTATTGGGTTTTGTCTCATCCAATTCAACACAGGGATGATCCAAACAATCCTCGTCCAGTCGTAAAAGGGCTAAATCAAGGGGATATTTGCATAATTGCGTAACTTTAGCTGTGTAATTCTGGTTTCCTGCTTTCCAGAATACTTGCACAGGGTTATCTTTTGCAGATTCGACCACATGGGCGCAGGTGAGAATCCAATTTGGTGCAACAAAGAAACCTGTTCCCTGACTACTGGCAACATTTAAACGCACTGTACAGCGTTGTAAATCGTCTTCGTTACCCATTAATTGCTCTCATCTAGCATCTTTGTAAGAAGATTACCACAACTGTAAGACAATCAACTGTTATTTACCCCATTCCATCGTAATTTCTAGGTTAGCTGTGCCTGTTCCTTTGACAATTAAAGCGGTTAGTTGTCCTGACTCAACTCCAATTTGTAAACCTAGTTTGACACTAAATTTATCTGGTTTGACTGTCTCGCTAATATCTTTTAATGTACCTGCGACATCTTCAGCAATGGATTTAATAATTTCTGTGGCTTGTTTAAAAATTCTGGTTTCATCAGAAACGGGTTGTTCTCCTATAGGCGTAACCTCTACTTTAATTATTTTACCGTCAGAAAGTTGAAAGGAAATAATTTTGGTTTTATCTGCCATACTTCATTTTTTCTGTTAATTTTTCGTGCAAGGATTTTCCTAAATAATGGGAAGAAGGTATATGGTATTGTTACATTTTTCGGGCACGATTAAATTGAGAAAAATTGGTATTGCACGCAGAGGCGCCAAGGATACAGAGTAAGAAGAGAATCGTTATGCAGAATGCTATGCTTGCGTTAAAATGCGTAAGTCCTGTGTAGCTGACTAGATGAGACCTTATCATCAAATCCCGATTTTTGAGTGTGGCGAACTGTTGGTGGAGATTCCTTTGGAATTGTTTGCAGTGGAATCTCCCCATCCTTATGAAAAGTTAGGTGCGCCTTATGGCGATCGCTCTCCTTATTATCTTCGTCAAAGCGTCATTGAAAATTTGATTCGAGCGCAAAATTATCTTAATCTCTTGCATCCTAACTGGCGGATTCAAATATTTGATGCCTATCGCCCAGTAGCAGTCCAGCAGTTTATGATAGATTACAGCTTCGCCCAAGCAGTGCGGGATAGAGGACTGACTAATGTGGAGTTATCCTCAAACCAACGCCAAGAGATTTGGGAAGCGGTTTATGCAATTTGGGCTGCACCGAGTTTAGATGAAAAAACTCCGCCTCCTCACAGTACTGGTGGGGCGGTGGATGTGACGCTGGTAGATGATACTGGCGAAATAGTGGATATGGGTTCGCCAATTGATGAAATGTCAGAGCGATCGCATCCCGATTATTATGCCAATAGCGATCGCTCAGAAACGCAAAAGTATCATGTTCACCGTCAACTATTGCGAGATGTAATGTTAAAAGCCGGCTTTCAACGCAATCCTAGAGAATGGTGGCATTTTTCTGTCGGCGATCAAATGTGGGCTTGGCTGAATAATCAATCTAATCCAGCCAATCCTACCACAGCACGTTATGGACGGCTTGTATAGATGCGTTATTACAAAAAAATTCAGGAGTCAGAATTCAGAATTCAGAATTGAATTGGAGTCTAACTGGCAAACTTGCTCAATCTAATGCTGAATAAATGGTGATACTAAATGCGAAATCTTTCTTACGGAATCCATAAGGAATAAATAAGCGTTCATCCTACACTTTCTTCTTCTGACTACTGAATTCAGACTACTGAATACTTCTTCAAGCATCTTGAGGATTCAGTTCTTTTAACTCGTCGGTAGTGTAAGTACCAATGGGAGTCCAAACTAAATAAGGAAGGAGTAACAGCGCCGCCACTAGAGAAATAGGTAAAACGCAGATTGCTAGGACAACTCCTGAAATCAAACCGATTAGCCCAAGAACTTCCCCAACTTTAAGGCTGCGAAACCTCAACATTGTAGGTATGTAGGCGACGGTGATAATTTCCACCAAAAGGTATAAAGCCATTATTAGCCAAGTAATTAGGCTTCCGGGATTTTTTTCCCAGACAATATAAGCTGAAGCTGCACCACTGATAAAAATCACAGTCCAGATAATTGGAATCAGCGGCTCAAAAACTAGCCAGCGAGGGCGACTTAAGTTTGCAAACCATTTAACATCACGTGGCGTGATGAAGAAACTACCAAGGGCGACGAAGAAAGTTACAGCCCCAATTATTATCCAAGATGGAATCATAATGCACTCTTGCTTTGTGTATTTTGTCAAGTCATACACTGCAAGTTTGACAATTTAGGCTAGATGTTTAATCATTCCCTGGTGCGATTCTTAGGCATCTTGAGGATTGAGACTCATCATCTGCCAAGTGGTATAAGTACCAATGGGACTCCAGAGTAAATAAGGAACTAGTAATAGGGCTGCCCAACCAGAAAAACCTAAGACTGCAAGTATCAATAAAACATCAATAATCAAACCTGTGCCACCGAGAATTGTACCCACTTTCAGACTGCGAAGCTTAAACATTACAGGCGTATAGGCAATGGTAACAATTTCTAATAGCAGATATAAACCCATGATTAACCAGGTTGAGGTGCTTCCTGGGTCTTTTTCCCAGACAATATAAGCTGACCAAGCACCGCAAATAAATATTACAGTCCAAATAATCGGAATTGCGCCCTCAAAAGTTAGCCATCTCGGTCGTTGTAAACGCTTGAACCATTGGCGATCGCTAGGCGTAATCACGTTCGCTGCTAAAGCAACCAAGAAAGCCACGCCCCCAATCACCATCCAAGATTTAATCATGCCCGTTAGTCCTTTACAAGCGCTATTTATCGGTTAATATCACTCTTTATAGTGTGATTTTGTCAATTTAATTGCTAATTACTCATCATCCCTGAGTTTGAAACCTTCACATCATTTGGCTGGATTTTAAATTATAGGCATTGGGAATGGCACAAAAAGTAGAAAGGACGTGATTTGTGTGACTTTTTTAGTGACACGCGATTTGGATGCTATTTTTCCAGATGCGATCGCTAGAGCGCGTCCTGTTGGGCTTTGAAGAGTTTATCTGGATTGTTGCAATAGCACATAGCAAGCGCAGACCGGATTATTGGAGAAGGCGATTTCAGTGAGTTTTTGATTAAGGTTAGCGATCGCTTTTTAACTACAACAGATTGCATGATGAGCTAGAGATAATCGTCAGGGCACAACATGTTGTGCCCCTATCCGCGTACTTCATTTACTTTGTTAATCAAGTTTCACAGCGATCGCCATAAATAAGAAAATTGTAGAAGCTCAAAGATTGATCGGGAATAGAGATGGTAACATTAGCCTGTTAGCCTAATAGTTCATCCTATGTGTTTCTGGTTATCACCTACCTCTCGTCATGCTTATGGCTAAAACAACTAGGATTTTTGGCGCAAATTCTCTAAAGTTTAAAAGCAGAAGTCGAGAAACGGCAAGGACGCGCAGGCTCACCGCCCTAGCTCACTTTTTACGTTTGCCTTTGTACTTCCTGGTCGCTTTGCTATGCATTGTCGGTTCACCAGTGCTAGCAAAAGTTCCTGGCTCAATCAATTCTTTATCCCAACTACCAATAAATAGTATAATATCGCTGGCTGTGCCCACTGATGCCGCCTCACTCTTACAGCAGGGCAAAGTTTTATACAGTAATGGCAACTTTACCAAAGCTGTAGAAGTTTTACAACAGGCTGTCCAAATATATAAGCAGCAAGGGGAGAGCCTTGGACTAGCAGTCACATTGGGCAATCTTTCTTTAGCTTACCAGCAACTCGGTGCATGGAATCAGGCGCAGCAGGCAATTACAGAAAGCTTAAATGTACTCCAAGAACCGGATAAAAACCAAAATCTGCAAATATTTGCCCAATCACTAGATATTCAAGGTCGTCTGCAATTGGCAATGGGAAAGTCCGAGGCGGCTTTGGCAACTTGGCAGCAGACAGAAGAAATTTACAAACAAGCAGATAATCAAAGTGGCGTAGTGCGATCGCTAATCAATCAAGCACAAGCGTGGCGTACCCAAGGATTTTACCCGCGAGCGATCAAAACACTCGATCGAATAAGTCAGACGTTAAAATCTCAACCAGATTCTCTAGAAAAAACAGTGAGTTTGCGATCGCTCGGTGATGCTCTTTTGGTATTGGGCGATTTGAAAAAGTCACGCCAAGCATTAGAAGAAAGTCTGATAATTGCTCAAAATCTCCAATCAAGCGCTGATATTGGGGCTAGTCTGTTCAGCTTGGGGAATAATGCCCGCAAACAAAATCAAAAGGAACAGGCGATCGCCTATTATCAAAAAACAGTCGCAGTATCTCCCTCACCCCTCACAAAAGTTCAAGCACAACTCAATCACCTGGGACTACTGATTAAAGATAAAGAATGGGCAAAGGTGCAAACTCTTTTGCCATCGATTGAATCCCAACTCAGGCAACTCCCTCTCAGCCGTGCGAGTATTTACGCTCATGTTAACTTTTCACAAAGTTTAGCAAAAGTCAAGAGTGGTGTATTACAAGCATCGAGTCATAGTTTTTACTCAGGATTAAGTACAAAAGATTCAGCAAAATTACTCGCTAGTGCCATCCAGCAATCCCGTAGTTTAGGAGACAAGCGGGCAGAGGCTTATGCTCTGAAGAGTTTAGGCGGCTTGTACGAAGAAACCCGACAGTGGTCAGAAGCGCAAGACCTGACCCGGCAAGGATTAGCTTTGGCACAGAGTAGCAATGCACCAGAAATTACCTATAGCTTGGAATGGCAGTTAGGTAGATTGCTTTGGGCAAAAAAAGATATTAATGGTGCAATCGCCGCTTATGATGCTGCTGTAGACACCCTTGAGTCTCTGCGAAGAGATTTAGTAGTCAATAAAGATGTAGTCAACCAGGATGTGCAATTTGATTTCCGGGACAGTGTAGAACCTGTCTACCGCCAGTCAGTAGAGTTACTGCTGCAATCTCAAAAAGGAAAACCAAATGAACAAATATTGGAGAAAGCACGCGAACGGATTGAAGCACTCCAACTAGCAGAATTAGACGACTTCTTTCAGGAAGCTTGTCTGCAAGGTCAGAAAGTAGCCCTCGATCGAGTAGTAGACAAAGATAATTCCAAGGCTGCCATTATTTATCCAATTATTCTTCGTGACGAACTCCAGGTAATTGTCAAAATTCCTAAACAACCTTTGGAAAGCTACAGTACCAAGATTTCCCAAAGAGAAGTAGAGCAACTCTTAATAAAACTGCGAAGAAATCTTGTCGATCCAACTGCTACTAAGATCGTCCAAACCCAATCGCAACAAGTTTACGGCTGGCTGCTTAAACCCATTGAGTCACAATTACAACAAAGTGGCGTCGATACGTTAGTGTTCGTCCTAGATGGGCCATTACGCAATTTACCAATGGCAGCTCTTTACGATGGTAAACAATATTTAGTAGAGAAATATGCGATCGCCCTGAGCGTCGGTCTACAACTCCTCGACCCGAAACCGCTAATTAAACAGCAGCTCAGAGCGCTAACCGCAGGACTGACTCAGCCGCCGCCAGGATATCCTAAGTTTGCACCATTGCTAGCGATCAAATCTGAATTTGATGGTATTGCCAAAGCAGGAGTTTCGACAACCAGCCTATTGGATGGAGATTTTAAGAAAAAGAAATTGGAAAGTGAAATTGATGCTGCTTCATTCAACATAGTGCATTTGGCAACCCACGGTCAGTTTAGCTCTCGCCTTGAAGACACTTTTATTTTAGATTTCGATGGTCAGATCAATGTCAAAGATTTTGATACTCTCTTCCACAGCCAGAGTAAAACCGTAGTAGAATTATTGGTTTTGAGTGCTTGCCAGACAGCAACAGGAGACAGCCGGGCAGCACTGGGTCTTGCAGGAGCAGCTGTCCGAGCTGGGGCACGTAGTACCATCGCTTCCCTGTGGCAAATTGATGATGAATCAACAGCGATGTTTGTTAGTGCCTTTTATCGAGAACTCAAGAGTGGCAAAATCACCAAAGCCGAAGCAGTCCATCGTGCCCAACTACAACTGCTGAAACATCCCAATTACAGAGCGCCAAGCTTTTGGTCTGCCTATGTTTTGATTGGCAATTGGTTGTGATTTGGGGATTGGGGATTGGGGATTGGGGACTGGGGATTGGGGATTGGGGATTGGGGACTGGGGATTGGGGATTGGGGATTGGGGACTGGGGATTAGGGACTGGGGATTAGGGACTGGGGATTGGGAATTGGGGACTCGTTCATCTAGCTCAAAACCTCAAATCTCCCAATCACCAATCACTAATCACCAATTACCTAATCTAGTGCCATACTCTTCTTTACCTTGTTGTTGGGAACGAATGAAACGACAGTAACCGTTAAGACCTTTTTCAATCTGGTCTTTAAGTTGACTAACCCAGTCTAATTGTTCTGTATTGCAGTACCCCAGACTTTCAGCAATAATGAAGGCACTTTTAGTCTCAGTTAATGAACCACGAGCAATGTACATAAAACGCAATCTATCTAGATAATGATAACGTCCGTAGCCCTCAGCTATGTTCAGTAAAACACTACAAGCCGATCTTCGTAATTGATCGCTCAAATTGTAACGCTCAAAAGTTGGCAACCTATCTGCTAGTCGATAAGCTGCTTTTAGTAGCTTGACGCTATCTTGATAGAAGTCTAAAGACTCAAAACCTCTATCTCCCATATCATCTTAATAATATACAAACAATCCCTCAATTTTATGGGATATTTTTACCTAATCCCCAGTCCCCAGTTCCCAGTCCCCAATCCCAATTATCTTTTTTTAGTATTCAGTTTTGTGGCATAAATTTATTGAATGCGGGTGATATATACATAGCAGCATTGAACCCTAGAAATTGACTTATGAATAACTCCACCTATCAGCTAGATGATTTCGCTTTAACATTGCCAATTTCCCAAACAGCTCGCATAACTGCCCAGCAATTTGCTAACCAGCAACCAAATCTTGAAAAAGCAGAGCAAGTGCGGCTGAATACTTTAGCTGTATGGGTGGTGAATGACTACTTGCAGATGATGGATATTCCTACCGATCTTCAAGCTAGTGACAGTTGGAACCCAATTGTGCGCCTTTGTGGAGATGTGGCTGATTTAGAAGTGCCCTCAATTGGCCGTCTGGAGTGTCGCCCTGTCCGTTTGCATCAGCAGATATGTTTTGTTCCTCCAGAAACTTGGGAAGAACGGGTGGGTTATTTAATAGTTCAATTTGATGAATCGCTTGAAGAAGCAAGGCTGCTTGGTTTTATCCCTAGTGTGACAACCCAAACAGTTCCTTTAGCGCAACTGCAACCATTAGAAGCGTTTATCGATCGCATCTGGGAACTGCGTCAATCCCCACTGAATTCATTAGTAAATTTGAGTCAGTGGTTTGCTGGTATATTTGAGACGGGCTGGGAAACTATTGAATCGCTGTGGAACGCGCCGGAACTCATGCCAACTTATGCCTTTCGCAGTGTTGAAACTTTAGAATTAGATACCCTCAAACAACCAGAATCAATTACTAAACGGGCAAAAGTGATTGATTTAGGTATCCAAATCCACAACCAACCTGTGATGTTGATTGTGGAAATCAGCCCCGAAAAAGATGGACAAACTAGTATTCATCTCCAATTGCACGCCACTGGAAATCAAATTTACTTGCCACCAGGAGTTCATCTCACTGTTATAGATAGTTCAGGAGCAGTATTTTTAGACGCTCAATCTAGAAAATTAGACAACTACATTCAGTTGCAGTTTCGTGGTGAACCTAGAGAGCAATTTAGTGTTAGGGTCGCCTTGGATAATACCAGTATTACCGAATATTTCCGAATTTGAAATATGTAACTATCTTCCTTGTTTGTCGGTAATTTATTAAGTGATAATTCATTAATTGAAAATTAAAAATTAAAAATCCAAGCCAGCTTTTGGGGATTTTGAAAAAAATCTATGAACACTTGTGAAGCTTGCGATCAGACATTAGAACAGGGCACGATCTTGCATGGGGAAATAGCGACGGTTATGGGTAAATTAGTGGCGATCAAATTTGGAGAGGGTAGTTTTGAGCAGGGGTTTGCTGTCACCCTCCAAATTGGTGAAGAACACGAGCGTGCTACAACCGAAATCACCGGGAGGCTCCCTTCATTCCCGGAAATGCCGCTCTATTATAGTCATTGGCAGTCTAGTTATCGGCAGATAGGCAATCGTTACCGCCTCCATGCTGACAAAATGCAGGTGACGAATGTATCAATGGTGCAAGACTGCGAAAACGCTTCTCATATTTTGCGCGCACGCTTTAATACCTGGTTGCGAGCAGAGGAGTTTCGCCCTTTGAGGGAAAAATGGTTAGAAAAATTATCATCCAGCGACGAAGTACGGGTAATTCTGCAAACAGAAAATAGCCAATTGCAGCTATTACCTTGGCATCTGTGGGACTTGTTAGAACGCTATCCCAAAGCTGAAATTGCCCTTTCTTCACCATCTTACGATCGCATTCCCAAGCCACGTACTCTCAATCAATTAGTCAATATTTTGGCAATTGTCGGCAATAGTAAAGGGATTGACACCCAAGCCGATCGAGCTTTACTGCAACAGTGTAGTAACGCAGAGGTGAGCTTTTTGGTAGAACCACAACGTAAGGACTTGACAGATCATCTCTGGAGAAAAAACTGGGATATTCTCTTCTTTGCCGGACACAGTTCCAGTCAAGGAAATGGCGAAAGCGGACGAATTTACCTGAATAGAACTGATAGTCTGACCATTGGCGAGTTAAAGTACGCTCTCAAAAAAGCCATTGAAAATGGTTTGCAATTAGCTATATTTAACTCCTGTGATGGATTGGGATTGGCACGGGAATTAGCTGATTTGCAAATTCCTCAAATAATTGTCATGCGCGAACCCGTCCCAGATCAGGTTGCGAAGGAGTTTTTAAAATATTTTCTCCAAGGTTTTGCTGGTGGCGAGTCTTTATATCAAGCGGTACGCCAAGCACGGGAACGCTTGCAAGGACTTGAGGATAGATTTCCTTGTGCAACTTGGCTACCAGTGATTTGCCAAAATCCGGCGCAGATACCACCGACTTGGGATGAATTAAGGTCTACAAAATCTGAAGATGAAGAGCCAGCAAGTTTACCTTTGTCTAACAAACGCAGATTTAAGAGAACTGTGTTATCCAGCTTGGCAGTTACAGCTTTGGTTTGTGGCGTGAGATTGGTGGGATTGCTAGAAAATCCAGAGATTCAAGCCTTTGACCTAATGATGCGATCGCGCCCCACAGAAGGACTCGATCCCCGACTGTTGATTATCACAATTGACGATGAGGATTTAGCAATTCAAAGACAAAATGGCGAGTCCTTAATTGGAGCTTCTATTTCGGAAAAATCTCTGAATAAACTCTTAGCAAAACTGAATCAATACCAACCCCGCGCGATCGGCTTAGATGTCTACCGTGATTTTCAGGCCAAAGAGCCAGATTTAATTACTCGTCTCCAGCAAACTCAGAACTTGGTTGGCGTATGCAAAGGAAGCGATCGCACAGGAAATATCAAAGGCATTAAGCCGCCACCAGAAATCCCTCCAGTAAATCTGGGATTCAGTGACTTTATTCACGATCGCGATGGAGTTATTCGTCGGCATCTTCTGTTCATGAAGCAAGAGGCGACATCATTGTGTACTGCTGAATATTCCTTCAGTTTACAACTAGCATCCCTTTATCTGCACCCTTTAGGAATTCAAACAAAGTTCACCCCTGAAGGAAATTTGCAGTTGGGTAAGACTATTTTTGAGAATTTGAAGTCTCGTACTGGTGGCTATCAAAATATTGATGCGAATGGCGGTCAAATCTTACTCAACTATCGTTCTTCAAAAGAAATAGCCGAACAGGTAAACCTAACGCAATTTTTATCTAGTCCAATTAACCCCAACGCCATCAAAAACCGGATTGTTCTCATTGGTGTGACTGCAAAGGGGGATTCTCCAGACACCTGGCCTACACCTTATGGCATTCCTTTAGACGAGCAAATGCCAGGAGTACTGGTACAAGCTCACATGATCAGCCAGATTCTTGGTGCAGTCCAAGATGGGCGACCGTTGCTGCGGGCTTGGTCATGGTGGGCGGAGATCGCCTGGATTTGGGTCTGGTCTTTGATTGGGGGAGTCCTGGTTTGGCGCAAGCTTTCGTTACCCTGGTTGGCGTTAGCAATGGGTGTTGCTTCTAGCGTTTTGTATGTAGTTTGCTTTGGTCTGTTAATTTCTGGTGCTTGGGTGCCTTTCGTACCGTCGGCTTTATCGTTGTTAGCTATGGGAGTTTTAATGTCAATTTATAGTAATTTAAAAACAAAAGTGCGGATGGGGAATGGAGAAGAAGCAAGAGAGCAGGGAGCAGGGGGCAGGGAAGCAGCAAAGAAATTGCAGTAAGTTTTTTCCCTTTGCCCTCTGCACCTCTGCCCTTTTTCAATGCCCAATCTAAAATCTAAAATCCTATGAGGTCAGGTTTCTATGAATTCAAATTCACAACCGATAAAGCTGTTTTTAGTAGTAGCTTTTAGCTGTACAAGTTTATCAGTTAGTCTGACTCCAGTACTGGCGAAACCAACCCCTAACCGCTCTGATACTAAAACAATCCTTGCTCAAGCTAAAACCTTTAATCAACCTCCAATTCCAGCTGGCTCTCCTCCTGGAGGTCGCGTTCGTGGTGGAGCGAAGCGTGGGGAACCTGGATGTCCTACAACTAAAATTGACTTGACTGCTTTAGTACCCTTTACTCAGGAAGCTAACTCAGTGATTAATGTCTGGGGACAAACAACAGTAGAACATCCAAGTTGGTTTTTCTATGTGCCATATACCAAAAATTCGCCATATACAGTTGAATTTGTACTGCAAGATTCAGACGCTAACGAGGTATACAAAAAAGCGATCGCTCTACCGGATAAGCCCGGAGTCATCCGCGTTTCTTTGCCTAGCACTGCTCCCACTTTAGCAGTAGGTCAACAATACCGCTGGTTTTTCACCATTAACTGTGACAAGCAACAGAATGCTCCCCCAACTTTTGTTGAAGGGGTAATAAAACGAGTTAACCTCAGTCAACCAACAGTCAAACAACTAGAAACGGCAGAACCTCTAAAGCGTTATGCTATCTATGCCCAAAATGGGATATGGTACGAGGCACTGACAACGTTGGCTGAACTGCGTCAACAAAATCCTCAAGATGCAGCCCTGAAAGCAGAGTGGCGAAATTTGTTAAGCAGCATCCGCTTAGATGATGTTGCCGGAGAACCCATTGTTCCAGGAACACCTTAAACTAGGAAAAAATTTTTAATATAGCAAGGGACTGGGTGAAAAGCCTTTTTGTGTCTAAGTTTTATCGTCTGTTGATGTCCTAACCACCTTGACTGTTGCTATAACTATAAGGTTTGGGCATAAGTTTCCCAGAGGTTCTACTGGAGCTTTCATCAAGGTCTACTTCCAGTTTATGGCTTAACCGCCTTGGCGGTTGCTATATAAGCAAAAATTGATGTAGAGACGTTGCAATACAACATCTCTACAGTTGTGTTGTTTAGTTTGCAGCAGCACTTACTAAACCATTGTGCCTGAGCAAAGCGATCGTACTTGGTTCGCGACCCCGAAAAGTTTTAAACACCTCCATTGGATGCTTGCTACCACCGAGTGCTAGTACCGTATCCCGATAACGCCGACCTGTCGCTTTTATCGCTTCTTCATTTTCTAGCCCAGCTTCTTCAAAAGCGGCAAAAGCATCAGCACTAAGGACTTCAGCCCATTTATAACTGTAGTAACCTGCTGCATAGCCACCCTCAAAAATGTGCCCAAAAGAACACAATATTGAATCTTCTGGAAGTGGTGGTAAAACAGTAGTAGTCTTAGCTATGCGATGACGCACATCTGCTGGAGTTTCATTGCTACCGGAACGATAGCGGTAGTGTAGTTCTAAATCAATACTGCTAAGGTGAATTTGCCGTAACATACTAGTACCACTCATATAATTACGCGCCGCTAGCAGCTTTTGATAATAATGCTCTGGTAGGGCTTCTCCAGTTTCGTAATGTTTAGCCATACCAAACAAAGTGGGTCGCTCATAACACCAGTTCTCCATAAACTGACTGGGTAGTTCCACTGCATCCCATTCCACATTATTGATACCTGCGGCTCCAGCATAGTCAACCTTGGTGAGCATGTGGTGCAATCCATGACCAAACTCGTGGAACAAAGTCTCTACCTCATAGAAAGTCATCAAACTCGGCTTGCCATCTACTGGAGGAGTTTGGTTGCATATCAAATAAGCCACAGGCAACCGAATGCCAGCTGCACCATTTTCATTTTTGGCACGATTGATACATACATCCATCCAAGCACCACCACGTTTTTCTGCTGGACGGCTATAGGGATCTAAGTAGAAGTAGGCGATGGGAGAACCAGTTTCATCGGCTATTTGGAAATAACGGACATCTTCATGCCATATTGGGGCTTGACCATCAGCAGGAGTTACTGTAACACCAAACAACCGCTTAACAAGTCCAAACAAGCCATCTAGCACTTGAGGAAGAGGAAAATAAGGACGTAATTCTTCAGCTGTAAAGGCAAATTTTGCTTCTCGTTGGCGTTCTGCCCAAAAGCTGATGTCCCAATGTTTTAAATCTTGATATTCTTCTCCATAAGATGCAGCAAAAGTTTGGAGTTCTTTTAAGTCTTTGACAGCAGCATCATAACTGGCCTGACGTAGTTCTTCTAATAGTGCTTCGACTGCCTCAACATTAGGAGCCATTTTACTTGCAAGGCTCAACTCGGCAAAACTCTTAAAGCCAAGTATATCTGCGAGTTCTTGCCGTAACTCCAAAATACGCACAATTAACGGGTTATTATCTAAATCACCACTAGAAGCGCGAGTGATATGAGCTTTGTAGAGCTTTTCACGCAAATCTCGACGGGTGCTGTGCTGCATAAAAGGGCCATAGCTGGGGAAGTCTAAAGTAATGCGCCAAGGGCCATTTTCTGGTGTGGCGTTCTCTTCTCCTGCCGCACGAGCCGCTTGAGCAGCTAAACTTACCAAACTTGGTGGTAAACCGTCAATTTCCGCTTTTGTTGTCAGGGTTAAGCTAAAGGCTTTCGTGGCATCAAGTACATGGTTAGAGAATTTAGTAGAAAGTTCTGCCAACTCCATCTGAATGGCGTTGAAACGGTCTCTTATCTCTCCTTTTAAGCCAACACCAGAAAGTTCTGCATCTCGAATGGCGGCTTCCACAATGCGCTGTTGAGCTAATTCTAAAGTTGCCCAATTATTACTGCTACGGAGTGCCTTAAAAGCATTGTAGATGGGTTGGCTTTGACCGAGTTTGTTGATAAATTGTACGACTAGTGGCTGTACGATTTCATGAGCTTCGCGCAGTTTTGGGCTATTTTTAACACCCATTAAATGATTTACCACCCCCCAACTCCAGGTAAGCCGTTCCGTCAGCTTTTCTAAGGGTTCTACTAAACCACTCCAAGTCGGCTGTACATTAGCCTCTAAAGTGGCAAGTTGCTGGTCAAGTTCTGCTAGCAACTGATTGAAGGCGGGTACTACTCGTTCTGGTTTAATCTCTGTAAATTGAGGTAAACCAGTGCCTTGGAGTAAGGGATTATCAGAAATAATGGTACTTGCACTCATAGTTTTGTGTGAACTGCGAACGAATAAAAATCAACAATGATTTTTAGTTATATATCTTCTAATGTAACGATCGCTGTGCTATTTAGTATTGCCATTATAGAAAAAAGGCAAAAAAGCGAGAATTACTGACAATTTTTAATGTTGCTCCTGGAGGTCGGGATAATTACAAGATATGGGAAGAGGGACAAGTGCCTGTAGTAATCTTTGAAATGACTTCGGAGGGCACTAAAAACCAGGATACAGGTTTCAAAAAGACGCTGTATGAGCAGTTAGGGGTATTGGAATACTGGTTATTTGACCCCAAGGGAGAGTGGATTAAGGAGCAATTACAAGGGTATCGGCTGCGAGGCGAGGTATATGAGCCAATTACAGATAGTCGATGTGAACCTTTGCAGCTGCGCTTGCAGATAGAGGGGCAACTGATTGGTTTTTATTGAGAAGACACTGGAGAAAAGTTGCTGATTCCAGAGGAATTGGCAGAGGCACTCAAACAGGAAAGAGTGGCCAGGGAACAAGCACAGTCGCAGGTAGAAAGGTTGAAAGAACAATTACGATCGCTCGGCGTTGACCCTGATACTATCTAGCCATACATTTGCGACGATCGCAGAGTGGGTTTACTCACATCTTGCACCTAGCCCTAGCGATTAGAAATCCTTAGCAAACCGAAAAGGAAGGCTCCAGATTTCCATATTTATGATATTATTTGGCAACTCATCTTTTTACTCGTAAAATCGAAGACAAGATCGAGGTCAGTAGAAAAGAGTCCCTAAATTAATGAATACGTTAATCAGTCAGGGTGGAAGAGCTATCACTAAATTTCAGGTGGTAGACCGGATAAACGATATCGCTTGGCAAGCTCACCAAGGCAGCGTTGCGGCGATTATTCAGTTATTGAACGAAAAGCTAGCCCAGTCGTGTGTCAGAACTAGAGCCATTTTTTCTGATGGCGTCTTACAAATTCTGTGCGAGGCGGCTAAAGTAGAGCAACTTGAGCAATCTCCCCTAGTAGAACAAATCCAGCAAATTCTTGAGTATATCGCCCCGCGTCACATTCGCCGTGTTAAAATCAACAGCCGGATTGTTCGAGAACAACAATTGCTGTGGTTAAAGGAAATAGATAGCGATCGCGAAAATCAATTGCTTTGGTCACAGGAAATTACATTAATTCAGCCAAATGTTGTAAAGCAATTAATTAAAGATTTCACAGAAGCTCAAGCTGAACTAGGAAAACCAAATTATCCTAAAACTCAAGTCTCTCGTCCTTTAGTACTCATTAACAAAGAAAAATCCAAAAATAAACCTAAAACAAAGATATTAGCAGCAGCTGGTTTATGCTCGCTGTTATTGCTTAGTTGGGTTGTTTATGCCCAGCTAGGAAATAAATTCAAAAACCTCATACAACCAGAAACTTCCAAATCTTTAACTACAGAAAATACCAACGATAGCAAAGCCCAAACACCATCTCACGCTCCTAACAATAGCTTTTCTGAGCCTTCTGACGATCCATTTCAAATATCTGTGCGAATTGCCAACCAAGCTTCTGCATCTGGAAAAACAGCTACAACCTCAACTCAGTGGTTAGAGATTGCTGCTAAGTGGCAACGGGCTTCAGATTTAATGAGTACGGTACCACAAACCCACAGCCGTTATCAAGAAGCTAAAATTCGTACTCAACTTTATAAAAAATACAGTGAGGCGGCACAGAAAGAAGCAGATAAGAGCAAATCTTAGTTTTTTTCAATTGGAAGACTTCGATTAGTGATTAGTATTACAACAGCGATCGATGGATTATTCACTTTACTTATCGCGCTTCATCCAAGCGCGTAAAACTAATTTCAATGGCTAACGCTTTTCTTGGGGAATAAAAGCAAATTCCCCACTTGATAATATTACTTATACCACCGAATAGGCGCGAAAGGGTTTTAGATAACACATATTTAATTTCTGAAGATATCTATAAAAAAATCGACCTTATTGTGAATAAAGTCGATTTAATCAGGCGGATTCATTTGTGGGGCCAATCCAAAATCCAAAATCCAAAATCCAAAATGTGTATGTCCCCTAACTCAAGAGTTCTCCTGTTTCTTGCAGGGAGTGCAAGCGGCGATAAATACCCTCGTGACGCAAGAGTTCATCGTGGCTACCCATTTCTACAATCTTTCCTTGCTCTAGAACGACAATTTTATCAGCTTCTCGGACTGTGCTTAAACGGTGGGCAATAACAATGGTGGTGCAAGTGCCCTGAATCGATCGCATCGCTAGCTGAATTGAACGCTCAGACTCATAATCTAAACTAGAGGTAGCTTCGTCAAAAACCAGCACGTCTGGTTCCACCAACAATGCCCTAGCAATTCCCAAGCGTTGTCTTTGTCCTCCAGATAACCTGACACCTCGTTCTCCCACGACGGTGTAATAACCTTTGGGTAAGTGCTGCACTACTTCATCGACTCTGGCAATTCTACAGGCTTCCTGAACCTGCTCGAAAGTGGCATTTGGTCTGCCGTAGGTGAGGTTATCCAAGATAGTACCGTTGAAAACGTCTACTTCTTGGTGAACGATCGCTAATCTCCGTCTATATTTACCCACATCCAAAGTGCGAATATCTTGACCATCAATCAGAATTTGACCTGCTTGAGGTTCAAAATATCGCAACAACAATTTTACTAAAGTAGACTTACCAGAACCAGAGCGCCCCACTAATGCTACCGTTTGGTATGGCTCAATCAACAAGTTAATATCTTGCAAAACTTGACGGTTGGCATCATATCCAAAACTAATATGAGATAACTCAACTTTTCCAGTAAATTTATAAGGTGATTCTGTCTGGTTATTCTCTTCTAAAAGACTGGCTGAATCGGATGCAGTTGGCTCTTGGAGAAATTCGTGAAACCGCAGCATGGAAGAATAACGACGGGCAAAAACTTCTGCCAAGCTACCAATAGGTTCTAATTCGGCATAAGCCATACTAGAAAGAGTTAAGGTCATGACAAAGTGACCGAGAGAAATTTTTTCATTTACTGTTGCAGCTAAAGTCAAACCCAGAATTGTAAATACACAAAACTGAATTACGGTTCTTTGCCAAGTACCCAATATCGTATAACCTTTGTGGATGCGATAATCAAGCACTGTTAGTTCTCGATCCAAACGTTGCTTTTGCCGCTTCAGTTCCCTAGCTTCTGTAGCAAATGCTTTTACCGTTTTGATATTGGTGATTAATTCGGAAGTGCGGCTTTCGGTGTCCTCTGCATACTTATCCAGACGACTTTCGTACCTAATGAGCTGTTGTAAACTCCTCAAGCTGAAGCTGAGAATAATTACAAAGGAAATTAGATATAAAATTGCAATCCGCCACTCAATGAACAAGATAAACACAAAAATACCCAGCACACGAGCCAGTTTAGGAATCAACTGTCCCGTAACTTCAGGGTAACTAAAAGTATGATTAGAAATACCTCTAGCTACTCTGCCGGCAATGCGTCCAGGGTTATTTTCATCATAAAATTCTAGTGGCAGAGTCAGAACTTTAGCGATCGCTGTTTCGTTTTTTTCTCGACGCGACCTGAAAGCTATATCCCAATGAAACCAATTGGTTAACCAGGGTTGTGTTGGCGCTCTCACTACGGTGACAACGAAAATTAAACCCAGTAATACACCCAAAGATAGAGTTTTATTAACTGGGTAATTGGTGATGTCCGAAAAAGTTGCGATCGCACTTTGAAGTGGTTTGTCCAAGGGTTGAGCAGACAAAACGTTTAAAATCTGTCCGATCGCATAAGGAACAACCAAATCAATAATTTCGTAAACGCTGGATGCTGTAATACTGAAAACACTCGGCTTCCAGTAAGAGCGAAAGTAATTGACAATATCTTGAAATTTGGCCATGATGCACACCGTCCAAGAGCGCGATCGTAAACTTGGATTTTAAATACTACAAATGTATTACAAAAATAGTCAAGAGCTAGCTGACAAATCACTCTTTGGGAGTAGTTGGTAACTCTTGAGGTAAAAATTCGAGGCGATAGCGGTAGAGAGCAACTGGTCGAAAACCAGCTTTAAAATAATCTGGATCTTGGGGTGAAAGATAGACAGCAGTAACTTGATCTGCTTCAATCGCCGGATTAGATGTTGAAATTTTATGATAAGCCGTAGTCGATTCTACAGAGTTTAAATAGGGGCGCGAACCGCCTTTAAATAGTTGTTGAAACACTTCTGTGGTGATGAACTTGCCATCAGAGGTAGTTTCTGTAGCACGTGCAGTCACAATAGAAACTAGTTGGCGACTGCTACGCAAGAACGTAATTTGACGATTAGGTGAATCTGGATCTACTTTGACTGATAACACTGCTTCATCCCCTAAATAAGCTCTTGCCAAATTCAAGCTATTAAATGCTCTATCCGCTACTAAAATTGGGGATTTGTAACCTATCTGAGGAAGTATTTTTAACCCAGAAATAGATGGTTGCTCTTTCACAAATCTTACTACAAAACTCACAGGTTGATTTAATTGTCGGCGATTACCTTCAAACCCTGGAGTTACGATTTCTGGTGCTAAAGGTGCAGCTAAATCTACTAAGGTACTTGTAACTTCCCAAGTTCCAGCCATCCATTCAGGGTAAACTAAATCACCTGAAGCCGGTTGCACTGAAGTTAGTTTTTCCCATTGGGGAAAATTTGCTAACCTTTGAGACAACTCTCCTGCAAAAGCTTCACCACCCCACACAAGGAATAAAAATAGCAAGCAAAAACTCCAAATTACCTTCATTACAAGCATTAGCAGTTTTGTATTTAATGGTTATTGTTTATTGATTAAAAATTAAGTAATTTTCTGTAATAAATTAAAACTTTGTAGTGAGATAATTAGCCCTATCCCGAATTTATAGTAATAGCATGACATTGGCATTAGGCATGATTGAAGTTTATGGCGTTCCCACAGCAGTGGAAGTGGGAGATGCCATGTGTAAAGCTGCCCGTGTAACCCTTGTTGGTTATGAAAACACTGATTTGGGACGAATTACTGTCTTAATTCGAGGAGCTATAGGCGAGGTGAATGTAGCAGTGACAGCAGGATTAAAGGCGGTGCTGCGAGTTGACGGTGGCGAGGTACTTTCTAATCACATTATTCCCCGCCCCCACGAAAATTTAGAATATGTTTTACCGATTCATCGCAGCGTTAATATCGAGCAGTTCAGTGCAGATATCCGATTTCCTCCACCCCTATCAGTTTAGCTGTATTAAATTTCTGCTGGTAAAGGTTGCCAAATTTCCCCATACTTCTCTTTTAAAGTTTCCCAAGCTTCCACTTGTCCTAGTTCATATTCTCCTGGTTTACCCCATTGTAAAAAGAGGCTTAAAGCAGACTCCTGTTTATCATCTAAAAACCGAATGGCATAGGTTGTAAAGTTACCTCTTTTCGCTTCACCTGTTTCAAATTTCACTTGAGTGATTTTATCCATATTCAAATGAAACTCAAAGCCTTCGGTGTGCATATTCGCATACTTACCTTTAGGCAATTCTGCATAAAATAATTTTTCTATTTTGCCTCGTGCTTCTAATACAGCAGCGCTGCTAGTCACAATTAAACGCAAAGTTCCTAAAGTCTCGCAAGCTGCTAAAAATTCTTTTAATGTTGTGGTCATTTGTCCTTTGTCAGTTGTCATTTGTCCTTTGTCAGTTGTCATTTGTCATTTGTCCTATTCTGCGGGTAGTCGCTGGCGCGTCTACGTCATTTATTAGTTTTTTACTAATGCCCAATGCCCAATGCCCAATGCCCCATTCCCCATTCCCCATTCCCAATCCCTATTTTTCATATTGTTCATAAGCAGCAACAATACGCTGAACTAGAGGATGGCGTACTACATCTCTTTGGGAAAATTCACAAAAGGCAATACCTTCAACGTGTTTTAAAATTTGTAAAGCCACTCCTAAACCTGATTGTTGGTGAAGTGGTAAATCAGTTTGTGTCATGTCGCCTGTAATCACCATCCGCGAACGGAAACCCAAACGAGTCAAAACCATTTTCATCTGAGCAGGTGTAGTATTTTGAGCTTCATCTACAATTACAAAGGCGTTATTGAGGGTGCGTCCCCGCATATAGGCCAGTGGTGCGACTTCAATCACACCGCGTTCCATTAAACTGGGTACTTTTTCTGGATCGATGAATTCATAAATAGCATCGTAAAGTGGGCGAAGATAGGGATTAACTTTCTGCTGTAAATCTCCAGGCAAAAAACCGAGTTTTTCACCAGCTTCGACGGCAGGACGAGTTAAAATTAGCTTTTCAAACTGGTTAGCAAGAAGTGCTTGCACGGCGACAACAACAGCGAGATAAGTCTTGCCGGTACCAGCAGGGCCAATGCCAAAGGTGAGATCGCGTTTGCGGAGTGCGTCGATATATTGACGCTGGCGGAAGGTTTTGGCACGAACTTCTTCACCCCGGCGACTTTTGGCGAGGACATTTCGCTGTAAATCTTGCAGTTCCTCTTGCCGATCGCTATCTATGGCTTGACGAGCTGTTAAAATATCGGCACTGGAAATAGTATTGCCTTTAATCCAGAGGTCTTCAAGCGATCGCACTAATCGAGAAGCCAAATCAATTTGCTTTTCGGTACCAGAAATTACTAATTCCTGTCCGCGTAGTACTAAAGCGGCTCCTGTTTGCCGAGATAGGATTTTGAGATTTTCTTCTCCATCTCCGCCAAGAGCGATCGCACTGGTAATATTCGGCAGCTGAATTGTTAAGGCACCTGCCATAGTATTTCTTAATTGGTGAGGATCTGTATTTGACAAAGGTTAATTTTTTCTCGCTAACGGCGAAATTATACTTTTACTACCTACATTGTGAAAAATTTTTGCAACAAATTAATCGGCTGTAAGGGCATACATTTGTATACCTCTACTGGTCAAAAAGAGGAAAAGGGGCAGGTGATGGGAGCAGCAAAGAATCGCCATACATGAATGTAGGCCTGCTGAAAGTTTGGACGTATTATTTCTCGTATTACACATCTCGAAATAAATACTTTTACTTTTGGGCATAAATAAATTTAGTTGCTCTTTAAGCTTTGTGGCAGGGTAATTCCACTATCTTTCCCCCTGCCCCCTTCTCCCTGCTCCCCTGCCTCTTCGGTGAAGAGTTCAAAAAAAGATTTAAAAATCTTTTTGTTACTTTCCATCTTTATAAAAATTCTGAGCGGAGGTAATCAACGACCGCTCAGATTTACTCTCTAGTTTCAACCTAGCGGAGGCGTGGTTTAACAATGGGTTTAGGCCCATCATTTCGCGGTTCTCTTTTAGTCGGCGGTGGCGATCGATCTTCTGTGTCTTCATCAAAAGACATACCCTCGCGGCCCGGAGTGGTGCTGCCATATATATCCAGGTATGTTGATTGCCCAGCTGCGGCGGCGGCTGCGGCAATTACTGTACGAATCGCCTGAATATTGCGTCCCCCTCGACCAAACACTTTTCCTTTATCTGTGCTTTCAAAAGCGATGCGAACCCAAACCCGGTTGAGGGTCTGAGAAATTTCACAATCAACGCTTAATGTTTCTGGAGATTCCAAAAACGGCTGTACCAAAAACCGAACCAGCTCAACATAGTTGGGGCTAGCTGTTGGGAGTTTTGTTCCGAAATTATGATGCGGCTGTTGCACTGACCTGCTCAAAAACATTAGCTTTTACTAGAATGCGACGAACGGTGTCAGTAGGTTGAGCGCCTTGTTGTAGTCGCTTGACGATGGCGGGAACGTCTAGTCGCACTTCATCAGTTCTGGGGTTATAAAAACCCAATTCTTCTAAGGGACGGCCATCGCGGCGAGCAAGGTTGTTAATAGCGATAATGCGGTAACTTGCTTCCCGCTTTTTACCGAATCGTTTCAAGCGCAGTTTGATCATGGTTGAAGAATCATTCTCCTGTAGTTAGATATTAATTAGCAACTAATTGGTGAGGAAGTAACTTAAATTTGGCTGCTGCCGATAAATTAAGGGTTAGTTTCCTCTGCTAATAAATTCTGAGGTCGAAATGCTAATTTTAGCACTGCCTAGCATTTGCTGCTATTTCTCATTAGTCATTTGTCCTTTGTCCTTTGTCATTGGTTAATGACCAATGACTCTTGACTAAAGATTGCCGAAGCCTTTTTTCTTTTTATCTTTGGGTTTTTTCTTTTTCGTGGCTGAGGCTCCATCATAACCTCGCCATCCTGGGGCTGCGGGACGATTCCCAGCACCTGCGAAGGCGTTGCCCATGCCGCCACCGCCGAACATTCCCGGCATTCCAGGGAAGCTACCTTGACCCATTTGCTGCATGAGCGATCGCATTTTTTGGAAATCACCCACCAGTTTGCTGACATCTGACTCTCTATAGCCTGAGCCAGCAGCAATCCGCCGCCGCCGACTGGGAGAACTGGCTAATAAATCGGGGTCGTGGCGTTCTTGGCGAGTCATGGAGTTAATCATCGCCTCACAGCGCTTTAACTGGGTTTCTCCCTGTTTGAGTTGATCGTCTGAAAGCTTGTTCATCCCTGGAATCATCTTGATCAAGCCTCCCAGAGAACCCATGTTCTTCAGCATCCGCAACTGCTTGAGAAAATCAGTAAAGTCAAACTTTGCTGACAAGATTTTCTCCTGCATTTTCTCAGCGTCGGCTAAGTCAAACTCTTCCTGGGCTTTTTCTACCAAAGTGAGAACATCGCCCATACCGAGAATCCGCGATGCCATGCGATCGGGATAAAACGGTTGCAGTGCCTCGACTTTTTCACCCACGCCCACAAATTTTATCGGCGCTCCCGAAATCTTTCGCACTGAAAGCGCTGCACCGCCACGGCTATCACCATCTAATTTGGTGAGAATCGCTCCAGTAATGCCGATCTGTTCGTGGAAGGTGCGGGTAAGATTGGCTGCTTCTTGACCAGTCATCGCATCCACCACCAACAGAGTTTCATCGGGTTGGACGGTTGCTTTGATGCGGGCTAATTCCGCCATCATCTCTTCGTCAATTTGCAGGCGACCGGCAGTATCAATAATTACTGTGTTTACACCTTCTGCCCTGGCGCGTTCTACACCTTGCCTTGCGATTTCTACGGGATCGGCGTCGCTTCCTAGTTCAAATACTGGTACGTCAATTTGCTTACCCAACGTTAGCAACTGATCGATCGCTGCTGGGCGATATACGTCTGTCGCCACCAACAAGCAGCTACGGTCTAATTTTCTCAAATGTAAGGCTAACTTAGCGGTAGCTGTGGTTTTACCAGTACCTTGCAACCCAGCCATCAGAATAATAGTAGGTTGTTCCTTTGCTTCGGCGATGGGAACATTTTCTTCTCCCATCACCTGCACTAGTTCATCATGAACAATTTTGATGAACTGTTGATCGGGTCGCACGCCGGCAATCACCTCGGCTCCCTGTGCCTTGGCTTCGACTTCGCTAATAAAATCTTTGACTACCTGGAGATTGACATCTGCTTCCAACAGGGCGCGGCGCACTTCGCGCAATGCATCTTGAATGTTGGATTGAGAAATTTTGTCCTGTCCCCGCAGTTTTTTCCAGGCGGCTTCTAAACGGTCAGATAATGCATCAAACATAATGTAATTACAGGTAGTTCGCCAATGGGGAATTCTAAACCGCCGATGAATGCGATCGCGAATTTCCGCTAAAGTTTAAACGTGCTATCTACCAGCTTAGTATTTTTCACCGCGACTGTAGCAATCAGATACCTACCTTTATTGAAGTAGTAAACCGTCTTTTGGGTGTAAATTTTGATTTTTCAAAGGGAAAAATGCCAGCACTACAGATAAATTAAGGATTTTAGGGTAAATAGTTGGAAACCGCAGGAGAGCAAAAATATATGAAAGAATATAGAGCATATATGTGCGACTTTGGGCATCAGTGGTCTATTTTTAAGGATAAACAAGACCCTGAAGATGAAGGAGACTGTGTATGCTCAGAAGGTCATCCCGCAGTAATGCTCAAAAAGGAACCAGCAGTTGATGATGTTCAAATGACTTTTAGACCAGCAGGTAGAGTAGTAGATACAGTTAAGCAGCAGGTTCATGGACGAGGCAAATACTACATAATAATCTCCAACTTAGCAGGCACGCAGGAGAGAGTTTCAAAAAAAGTATATTCTTGGGAAGAGGTATATCAAATTGGTAAAAGGTTTGATAAGCGTTCATTTGAATGGGCATTAAACTACTGGGAAAGTCTTTCTCTTTGACTGGATTCTGGGTAGAACATACAAGCTTCAGCGAAAATAAATTCAAAAATTATTTATGAGCTAGGTAACTACTTTTAGCCAAGATGTCGCAGCGAATCAAAGTATACTCATACTCGATATACCATTCGTCAAATTCATATATTAATATTGCTCTTGCCGAAAAAGCATTGCGCGGATTGCCTGTTGATATTGAACGACGACCAATTTACATACCGAAGGAACGCGGGATAAAGGTAGCCGATCTCCAAGGAAGAAGTGAAACCGCCGTGTTATCGTCCTATCACAAAGAAGATTGTCTGCGGTGGGCGAAAAAGTACGGCATTGAAATTCGGCTCAAGGAGTTTGAAGAATTTGGTCGGTGGGTAAAACGCTGGGAGAAAATGAAGTTTGACCGCGAAGAACTTCCCGCGAGAGCCTATTACGCTGCTTGTGTAACTGGGAAGGAACATCTGCTTGATGCCGCGTTCTTTCGAGCGACGTACATCGATCGGCTTGATGTCAACGATGAGTCTGTGATTAAGAAAGTTGCAGATGATGTTGGGTTGAATGGCGATCGCATTCTTGAATTAATCCACGGCGAAGCAGCAAAACTTGCAGCAGTGGCAGCTTTGGCAGAATACGAACAGTTTGGCTGTCCCGGAGTCCCGACTTGGGTAATCGAAAATGAGAGGTTTTGGGGAAAGGATCGTGTTGATTGGGTAATAGAAAAGGTAAAACAATTAATTACAGCAGAATACAAAATTTAGAATTCAGAATTCAGAGTTTAGGAGTAAAACACGCTTTCTATCTGAGTAACAGACAAATCGTTGTGTACCTAACCAACTTGAAATCTGCTCTTTTAATGCTTTAAGACAATTCGATAACGAGCCTTGCCTGCTTCAAGATGAGCGAAAGCTTCATTTACTTGGCTAAAATCAAAAGTCTCTGTGACAGGTTCAATGCCATGACGCGCGGTAAAGTCGAGCATTTTTGCGATTGTTATCGGCCTACCTGTAGGGCTACCCGATATGGATTTTTGACCAGCAATTAAAGGAAACGCATAGGCTTGAATTGGATTTGGTACAACTCCTACAAAATGTAACCGTCCTTTGGGACGCAGTGCATTAATGTATATTGCCCAATCTAAATCTGCATTCACTGTTGAGATAATTAAGTCAAACGAGTTGGTAACAGACTCAATCGCTTTGGCATCACGAGAGTTAATAAAATGATTAGCTCCTAACTCACGGGCTTCAGACTCTTTATTTGGATTGGTTGAAAATGCTGTAACATCACATCCCCAAGCTTTCAGAAATCGTAGTGCCATGTGTCCAAGTCCTCCGATCCCAATTACACCAACTCTATCGGTTGGCTTGACATCGAATTGAACAATGGGGTTGAACACGGTAACACCTCCACAGAAAAGCGGCCCTACCTTAGCAGGATCAACGGCTTCTGGCAGAGGAATTACCCATTCTTCATGGGCGCGCACTTTGTCAGCGAATCCGCCATAACGACCGACAATCGTCTGCTCTAGGGTTAGGCATAAGTTGTGATCCCCCGACATACAATATTCGCAGTGCATACAAGAATGGGAAGACCACCCCAATCCGACACGCTGACCGATTTTGAGCGTGGTAACGCGATCGCCGACAGCTGGAATTGTTCCCACAACTTCATGACCAGGCACAAAGGGATATCGACTGCTGCCCCAGTCATTTTTGAGCATACTTAGGTCGCTATGGCAAAGTCCGCAATATTCAACATTAATTTCTACTTCTCGATCTTTCAGCACACCTGGATCGTATTCAAATGGTTCTAGTGCTGCACCTACTGCTTTGGCTGCGTATGCGTGAATTATGTTTAATTTCTTCTGTTGGCTATTTGTAGAATTATCGTTCTTTTTCGGTTTTTCCTCGATAAAACTTTCGATACATCAAGAACACTCCTTGTCTTGCACCTGAATATACTTCTAGAGTCTGATAATTTAGATACTGTCACCTTTTCTTTCTTTTTCAGCAGCCCTACGTTAAAAAAATTGATTTTTAGAAAGAATTTTAGCCTTAACTCAAACGTATTGGCTTATTCCTGGTCTAATCCGTTGACTTTAACTACTGTTTTTTATTTGTTACCTGACGAATCGGCAACTCAATCACAAAGTCTGTACCTTTGCCAAGCTCAGATTGGCAGTATATTTTACCGTTGTGTTTTTCTGTAACTATCTGATAGCTGATAGACAGTCCCAAACCTGTACCTTTACCGACAACCTTAGTAGTGAAAAATGGATCGAACAGTCGAGATAGGACTTTTTCATCTATGCCGAGTCCGTTGTCGGCGATGCGAATGACAATCCAATCTTTATTGAGCAAGGAGGTAGAAATTTGGATTTTGCAGGGGTTTTTTGCCAGTGCTTCAGAAGACTCCTTTGTGGTTCGTTCTTCTAGAGCATCAATGGCATTAGACAGCAAATTCATAAATACCTGATTCAACTGACCGGGATAGCATTCTATTAGAGGTAAAGTAGCATAATCTTTGCTCACATGAATGGTGAGGCTATCAGCTGAGGGCTTCAAACGGTTTTGTAAAATCATTAATGTACTGTCGATGCCTTCGTGAATATTTGCTGGTTTGAAGTCAGCTTCGTCTAGGCGCGAGAAGTTCCGTAAAGATGTGACAATTTCCCGAATGCGTTCAGTGCCGACCTGCATGGACTGGAATAATTGAGGTAAATCTTCGACCAAATACGCTATTTCGGCTTTTTTGAAGAACTCTTGGATTTCTGGTGCGGCATCAGGATAATGATGCCAATAAAGTTGCACATAGTGAAGCAATTCTTGCGTGTATTGGTGAGCGTGTTCTAAGTTGCCGTGGATAAAATTAATCGGGTTATTAATTTCATGGGCAACTCCCGCCACCAGTTGCCCCAAGCTGGCCATTTTTTCAGCGTGGATAATTTGCATTTGGGCAGTACGCAGTTCATTCAGTGCTTGAGCGAGTTGATTCGCTTCTTCACGAGTTTGACCCAGCAAACTAGATTGTTGAAATAAGTTGGCTTGACGCAGTGCTACGCTGAGTTGAGCCGCCACTTGGGTGACAAATTCCAATTCCGCTTCTTCCCAATGACGTGTATGGGTGCATTGGTGAATGCACAACAACCCCCACAGTTCATCCCCTTCCATCAATGGCACAATAATCTGTGCTTTGACTTGGAATCGCTCAATTACATCCAGATGAGGTACTTTGGAGCCAACGCTGTTGACATCAGATATTACTTGCACTTGCCCTTGACGATATTGCGGTGCATATTGATCGCCGAAGCAATAGTCTTGCACCTTCACGGCGAGGGCAGAATCGAACTTGGGTAAGACATCTTCAGCAATAAATTCACCGCTACAAAAACCAACATTCGGATCGAAGCGGAAAATGCCAACTCGATCTGTATTTAGCGATCGCCGCACTTCCTGTACTGTAGTCTTAAGGATCGTCTCTAAATCCAAAGATTCCCGAATTTTGACGACCAAATCAAATAAAATCCGGCGCTGTTCAGCCGATTGTTGCAGTTCATCGGCGCGAGTTTGAATTTGAGTCACCATTTGAGAACTTTGCAGTGCCACTCCTAGTTGGCTAGCAACTTGTCCCAAAAATTCCACTTCCACACTATCCCACTGGCGCGGTGCGGAATGTTGATAGGCAGCCAGCAATCCCCACAAATTCCGTCCCACAAAAATTGGGGTTAACGCATAAGCGCGAATTTTGAACTGCTCCAAAATATCGAGGTGACAGCGCGAGTGTCCAGCTTGATAAATATCCTCTACAGCAAAATTTTCGTTGTTGCGGTAGCGCCCGCCTTTGGTTTCTTGAAGGTGAGTATCTTCCCAAACGAGATTTTTGCCAAAGGGATTAATACTGTCCCACTGTGCCTCAAGCATGCCGAAATTACTGACGAATTCGCCACTCCAGTCTTGATTGAAGCGATAAACGCCAACTCGCTCAACTCGCAGCAGTTTACATACTTCTTGGCAACTAGTTTTTAGAATTAAATCAATATTTAAAGAGGAGCGAATTTTCCCAACCACTTCAGTTAATGCTCGTTGCCTTGCGATCGCATCTTTGAGAGCAACTGCCTGTTGTTTCGACTGAGCTAAATTCTCGGCTTGCTGAATCGCGACTCCCAATTGTGCCCCTACCTGTCCCAGAAACTCCACTTCGTAATTTGCCCATTGGCGCGGCCCGGAGTGTTGATAGGCTGCTATCAGTCCCCACAGTTTTGGGCCGATGAAGATCGGTGCTAAGGTATATGCCCGAATCTTGAATTGCTCCAAAATATCCATGTGACAACGCGAGTGTCCGGCTTGGTAGATGTCGTTGACAGCAAAACTTTCGTTATTGCGGTAGCGTCCACCTTTCGTTTCTTGGAGATGGGTATCTTCCCAAACGAGATTTTTGCCAAAGGGATTGATTCTATCCCACTGCGCCTCTACCATCCCGAATTGGCTGACAAATTCGCCGCTCCAATCTTCATTAAAGCGGTAAATTGCTGCCCGCTCTAACTTCAGGAGTTTGCAGAGTTCTTGACAGGCAGTGTCTAGAATAATTTCGGTATTTACAGAGGAGCGAATATTTCCTACTACTTCCGTTAAAGCCCGTTGCCGCGCGATCGCATCTTGCAGTTCTGCTGTGCGTTGTTTGGTTTCTTCTAGGGTTTCTGTCTGCTGCATTGCTAGGCCAAGATGGCTGGCAGCTTGAGCGAAAAATTCAACTTCGTGAGGATACCATTGCCGAGGAGCGGAGTGTTGATAGGCTGCCAGCATTCCCCACAGTTTTGGGCCGATGAAGATGGGTGCGATCGCATACGCCCGAATCTGAAACTGTTCTAATACTTCAATATGACAACGAGCGTGCCCTGCATCGTAAATATCAGCCACAGCAAACGGCTCATTTTTGCGATATCGCCCTCCCTGAGTTTCTTGCAAATGTGAATCTTCCCAAACCAAATCCTGTCCAAAGGCAGTCAATGCATCCCAAGGATGTTCTGCAAAGCCAAAACGATTGAGAAAACTACCGCTCCAGTCAGTGTTAAAGCGATAGATTGCAACTCGCTCAATCTTCAATTGCCGACAAATATCTTGACAAGAAGTCGAACAGAGGGATTCTATATTTACAGATGCGCGAATCTTAGCCAGAATCCTCGCCAATATTTTTTGATATTGAACCGTTAGCTGTAGCTGTTTGTGACAATCTTGCAGGTCTAAGTGGTTCGACGTTCCATAACTGTTCGCTGTCATAAATTATAAATAAAATAGACTACCTATTTTCAGTATTCCCTTGTTTATTTGTAATTGCTCAACTAGTCTTAGTTAGTGGAGAGTCTTGATTACTTTTAGTTTACTATCAAGGCTTCTTTTGCCTCGTTGATAGTTGTTTAAGGTCAGGCAGTTTTTCTATTTATTCAGTTAATCTCTATTTTGGCCTCTTGTTAAGAGTGTTGAGCAATGACAAAATCAATTCATAATTAATTTTGGGTATAGAGCGGTCTAACTTCAATTCTGAAAAATATAAAACTGGTAAGTATTTTTATTCAAAAATACCTGAATTTATCCGTAGTGGAAAAATTACATAAATAACTCATATTGATTGCGTCAAAAAGCTCAGTACACATCTATATTGCTTCTGTCCCCTGTTTCTTTAAGCTAATCAGTATTCAAGTTGCATAATCTGGGCGCTCATGTTGCCATAGGTGTCAACTTCAGCTGGAAATAGCTTATCTGTTAGCTTACATCCCCGCCCGGAAATAAATTTTCCGGCTTTAGCTTAACTCTACTTCAGTAGACTGGAGATTTTTGGCGATATTTAGTCATCTTCAGATGACTTTAGCGATGAGACGGGAATTTCAATTCCCGGCGGACAAGGGGTTTGGCGTTAAGTTGATACCAATGGGCAATGCCGTGCCCCTACACCTTGCGATGTAATCTTACGTGAGTTCGACGAGTACTATTTTGACCTCTCCCCCAGCCCCTCTCCTGGTAGGAGAGGGGAGCAAAAACTTTTGTTTTCTCGTTACTCCTCCCTCTCCCAAGGGGAGACGCAACGCGTTCGCCTTTTAGGACAGGGAGGCTGTCCGGGAGAGGTCTGTCGAACTCACGTTAATCTTGTATAGCAAGGGACTGAGAACTGGTGACTGGGGATTGGGTGAAAAGTCTTGTTGTGTCTAAGTTTTATCATCTGTTAATGTCCTAACCACCAAGGCTTGTGCTATACCTCATCTGAATGGGAACCGCTATAAACACTAGGGGCGCACTGCTAGCAGTGCGCCCCTACAAACCACCTATATTGCAACCTACAAAAGTTTCAGGTTATGAAATCCAGATTACTTAGTAATGATTTAGGTTAATGCCAGCTTTTTTTGCCATTGCTTCTAACCCATTAATTTGTAGGGTTTTAATTGCTTTGGTAGACAACTTTAATCTCACCCAGCGATTTCCAGCTTCCCACCAAACCCGCTTGTCTTGCAGATTAGCGTGCTGAAGGCGTTTAGTACGGCGGTGGGAGTGGGAAACAGAATAAGCGTTATTTGCCTTCTTACCAGTTAGTTCACAGCGACGGGACATAGCTACTATCTCCAGATTGTTATTTTAATACAGCCTTTCCATTTTAGGTCTTAGGCAGCAGAAGTGGAGAGATAAGGGGGCAGGGGGGCAGGGAAGCAGGGGAAGCAGGGGAGAAATAACTCCAAACTCCTAACTCCTAACTTCCCACTCAGCACTATTTACTCGCTTGTTCCGTCAGCTTGGTGAGTACCTCATTAGATCGCTCGACGAAGGATTTCATTCCCTCAGCGTCAAATCCTTTCTGAGACATCAGCGCTAAATCGTAAACGTGTTGACAAATCAAGTTGACTAACTGATCTGTAGACGATTCACCGTTACCTTGAATGATACTACCTTGATTAATATTTGCCAGATTTTGAATCAACGGGTGAGCAGTATTCACCAGCAAAATGTGATCTTCGGGAAACTCTGCTGACTGCTGCTGCATCATGGCGTTCATTTCGCGCAGGCGGCGAAGAATCTCTGGTAAAAGCACGATCGCAGGTGGTGTCCCTTGAGGATCGTCTGATTTCAACGCTTCGGTACGGATGTTGAGTTTGGGTTTGTTGAGGGATTTCTCAAATAACTCTTTGATCGTCTCACTGCGAGTTTTATTCGTCTTGGGATCGACAATTTCCTTATCTTTATCTTGTTCTAGCAGAGTATTATCTAAATCTGAGTCTACCCGCGTAAACTTGACATCCTGATATTCGCGCTCTAGGAAGTTGATAAAGTGGGTGTCGATGAAGGAGTCCATAAACAGGACTTCCAAGCCTTGATTTTTGTGCAGTTCTATGTATGTAGATTGGGTAGCTTCATCGGTGCTGTAGAAAACTCGGTTTTCGTGGCGTTCTTTGTTGCGTTCTAGATACTCTTTCAGCGTAGTATAAGGAGCGCTGGGAGTTGAGTTCTCAGAACTGGGTGAAGGAGTGACATCTTGCCAAGCATCGCCGTCTGAAGACTGGACTTCAACCACTGGAGTTTCAGCAGCAACTTTTTCTGTCAGCTTGGCGGTGGTGCGGAAGACGATGATATCTTCGATTTGTTTTTTGAATTTCTCGTCGTTGAGAACGCCGAATTTTACGAAAGTGCCGAGGTCTTTCCAGGCGCTAATGTATTGTTCGCGGTTGTCGCGGAAAAGTTCTTTGAGGCGATCGCCTACTTTTTTGGCAATGTAGTCACCAATTCGCCGCACGGTGCGATCGCCTTGCAAAGCACTCCGCGATACGTTCAGGGGAATATCGGTGCTATCAATCACACCCCGCATCGGCATCAGAAATTGCGGGATAATTTCTTCGCAGTTGTCGCTAACAAAAACTTGATTGCAAAATAGCTTGATCTGTCCTTTGGTAACATCTACATCCGGTCGCATTTTCGGGAAATACAGAATCCCGTTGATGATAAACGGATAGTCTGTATTTAGATGTACCCATAACAAAGGTTCTTCCTGAAAAGGATACAGATAGCGGTAAAACTCTAAATAATCTTCTTTAGTCAGATTACTTGGAGACTCTCGCCACGGCGCTTTTTGCTTATTTAATACTTCGCCATCAAGTTTAATCGGAACTGGCAAGAAGTCGCAGTAGGTCTTGACAAGATTCTTAATTCGTGCTAGTTCGAGAAATTCCTCTTCTTCCCCTTGCAGGCTAAGAATAATAGTAGTACCGCGAGTTGTTCGGGAAGATTCTTCGAGAGTGAAAGCTGGGGAACCATCACAAGACCAGTGAACCGCCTGCGCCCCTTCTTGGTAGGATAAGGTATCAATTTCTACCTTTTGCGCCACCATAAAGGAAGAGTAGAAACCAAGACCGAAGTGGCCGATTATCGGTTGATCTGATTTGCCTTCATACTTATGAATAAATTCTTCCGCACTAGAGAAGGCAACTTGATTGATATATTTCTTAACTTCATCTGCGGTCATCCCGATACCGTTATCGGAGATGGATAGAGTTTTCTTATCTTTGTCAATGGCAATTTCAATTTCTGGTTCGCCGATGTCTCCAGCATAATCGCCGGCGCGGGATACCATTTTCAGCTTTTGGATGGCGTCTACAGCGTTGGATACCAGTTCCCGCAAGAAGATTTGATGATCTGAATAGAGCGACTTCTTGATGATCGGGAAAATATTCTCAGTATGAATACTGATAGTGCCTTGTTCTAGCATAATTGATAATCTTCGATGTTAGTATCTGAAATGATGATAGTAGGTAATACAACTTAGCCTTCTGCTTTCCAGGATAAACCCGGAGAGCACAGAAGGGCATGATACCAATTAGGATTTTAAAAGCATAACTTAGGCGATCGCACCTTTTTTGAGCATTGTTTGCCCCCATTTTCTGATTCGGATTCCCCTACTTCCGACTCCCCGCTCCCCACAAATTGCTGTTTAAGTATTACTAGAATTCTTTTCCAACACCAAAAAATAATGGTATGGATAAGTGGGATCGATAAATTCTTGCTTAACAGTTAACCCAGCTTTGGCAACAGAGTTTAAAATCCGCGTTTTCGGATATCCTTTTAAACCCATTTCCCAGCAGTGTTCGTCACAGACTGGCGTTGTACTCCAGAATTTTGGCACATTGAATAGTAAATGCCTTGGTCTACCTGAGAAAGAAGTTTTCACCTGAAATGAAAGGTATTGAGTGCAATAGGGAATCGAAATCACCAAAAATTTCTTAGTTGCAATAGCAAGTTTTCTCAATGCTTCTTCTGACTCAGGGTAGGGGAAATGTTCCAGCACTTGAAACAGGACAATCGCATCAAATTTATCTTTTGGTAAGGAAAAATCTGTAGTCAAATCCAAAATTATTTCTGGTTTGAGGCTGGGGTCAACATCAGCAGTGGAGACGTTGTATCCATTATTCTTCAAGATGTCTGTTAACAGAGAATTAAAAATCCCAATTTCCAGAACGTTTTTTACCTGATTACCCAGCGAAAAAATTAGACGCAACTGGTGATGGTAACTGATGAGGCGATTTTTGGATAAATATTCTGAATTTCTAATATCTAACGAGCTGATGAGTTGCATAAATAAGCCTACCTAAGCTGAGAGATTAACAAATCTGGTGCGCATACAACTACAGGATTCCCGGAAAAATCAGCAAAGTAACATCAGAACCTCACTCCAAACCTCTCTCCTACAAGGAGAGAGGCTTTGCATCTTACTCCCCTTCTTCTCCTACGAGGAGAGGTTAGAGAGAGGTAGAGAACAGGTTAGGGGGATTTTCCAGGGCAAAATATAATTAACACCAAGCGTATTGGGTTAACGAGTAGGATTCTACGCGCTAAAGTATTTTGCTAACGGGTGATAGGTAATAATCGCAGTGGTAGACTGTTCTGGATAAAGTTGTTCGCTTTCATCCATATACAAGTTAATCCTGTCAGTCTGCAATAACTCCAGTTGCTTGTACTGGTCTTGAATGTTGGGACAAGCTGGATAGCCAAAACTATACCGGGAGCCGCGATAGCGTTGTGCTAATATATCCCGAATATTATCGGGTTCCTCAGCAGCAAAACCTAACTCCCGGCGAATTCTAGCGTGTGTCCACTCAGCTACAGCTTCCGCCACCTGCACCGCCATACCGTGGAAATACAGGTAATCGGTGTATTGATTGGCAGCAAACAACTTTTGAGCGAACTCTGTGGCAATTTCCCCGACAGTCACCGCTTGCATTGGGAAGACATCAATAATTCCCGACTCCTTCGGTGCAAAGAAATCTGCTATGCACAGCCGCCTTAAAGACTTTTGTCTGGGAAACTCGAAAGTTGCAATCTGTTGTGATTGACTTTCTGAGTCATATATATGTAGAGAATTCCCCTCAGCTTGACAAGGGAAATACCCGTAAATTACCTGGGGGTGTAACAGATTCTCCTCAATAATTCGCTGTTTCCAACTTTCTAAAATTGGATACACTTTCTCAGCCAAGAAAGCCTGATATTCTTCCTTGGATTGTTCCTTTGGTTTACGGAATTGCCACTGTCCAGCAATCAAAGCTTGTAAATCTAAATGCCAGAATATTTCCTGAATGGGAATATCACTAGGCTGCAATAACTTCGTTCCCCAGAAAGGCGGTGTCGGACGTTCAATATCTATCGCCACAGCATCAGAACGCCGCGTATCTACTACTTTTGGTTCAGCAGATGTTTCTTCAGCAGTCTTAGCTTTTGCTTGTTTGTTACCATTAGTCGAAACTTCAGCCGTTTCGACTTCGTTCAAAAATCCTTGCAAATCTTCCCAGTTATTAGTTGCCTTTGCTGGCATTAATTTATCCATGAAGTGCAAGTCAGAAAAGGCATCTTTGCCATAAACAACTTTACCTTTGTAAGTGTTTTGGCAATCTTCATAGACAAACTTGGGAGTCAGCGCTGCACCACCTAATATCACAGGGACACTAATTCCTTTTTCGTTGAATACCTCCAAGTTCTCTTTCATGAAGGCGGTGGATTTTACCAGCAAACCACTCATGGCTATACAATCAGCTTTGTGCTGTTCGTAAGCGTTGATGATGTTTTCCACCGGCTGTTTAATTCCCAGGTTAATCACCTTGTAGCCGTTGTTGGATAAGATGATATCCACCAAGTTTTTACCAATGTCGTGGACATCGCCTTTGACTGTGGCAATGATAAAGGTTCCCTTGGCATTGTTACCCGATTCTGATTTTTCCATGAACGGTTCGAGAAACGCTACCGCCGCTTTCATGGTTTCCGCAGATTGCAAAACGAAAGGTAACTGCATTTGTCCAGAACCGAATAATTCCCCGACAACTTTCATGCCATCTAGCAGGAAGGTGTTGATAATTTCCAGAGGGGGATATTCTTCTAAGGCTTTTTTGAGATGTTCTTCTAAGCCGATGCGTTCGCCATCGATGATGTGACGTTTGAGACGTTCTGGGATGGGGAGACTTTCATCTAAGGAGCGATCGCGCTTAGTTGTCACTCCAGCAAATACTGTGGTAAGCTCTCCCAAAGGATCGTAAACGCAAACATTACCCTCAAATTTGCGCTCATCATAAATCAACTGACGACAGATTTCTTGATGGCGGGCGTCAATCTTCGAGAGCGGTAAAATTTTGTTAGCGCTGACAATGGCTGCATCCATTCCCGCCGTAGTCGCCTCGTGTAAAAATACTGAGTTCAGCACCATCCGCGAAGCTGGATTCAAACCAAAGGAAATATTGGAAACACCCAAAATCACATGACATCCAGGTAATTCTTGACGAATCCGCCGAATCGCTTCAATTGTGGCTTTACCGTTTTCTCGGTCTTCTTCAATCCCGGTAGAAATGGGTAACGCCAGGGTATCAAAGAATATTTCTGTGGGTGGTATGCCGTATTCTACAGCTTGGCGGTATGCGCGTTGGGCGATCGCAAACTTTTTCTCGGCTGTCCGCGCCATCCCATCTTCATCGATAGTACCAATGACTACACCAGCACCGTATTTTTTCGCTAATTCCAGCACTTTCAAAAAGCGCGGTTCTCCATCTTCGTAGTTGGTGGAGTTCAGCAAACACTTACCACCGGCAATCTTTAAACCCGCCTCCATCTTTTCCCATTCGGTGGAGTCAAGCATTAAAGGTAATGTCACATTATTAACAATGCGCGAAACTAATTCGTGCATATCTCGCACGCCATCGCGTCCGACATAATCGACGTTAACATCGAGGATGTGTGCGCCTTCTTTTACTTGCGCCCTCGCCATTGACACCAGTCCATCCCAATCTTCGGCATTAAGCAAATCGCGGCACTTCTTGGAACCACTGGCGTTGAGACGTTCGCCAACAATCAAGAAAGAATTATCTTGCTCGTAGGGCTGAGTAGTGTAAATTGATGCTGCTGCTGGTTCTAAGCTAGGTTGTCTAACTTTTGGCTTCAGACCTTTAGCGACTTCTGCCAATTGTTGAATGTGTTCTGGACGCGTCCCACAGCAACCCCCGATCACTTGGACACCCAAATCTTCAACAAAATGCATCAGCGACATCCGTAATTCTAACGGTGTCAGTCGGTAGTGCGCTTGACCGCCGACGTTCTCAGGTAAACCTGCGTTGGGAATACAGGAAACTATAAAAGGTGAATGTTCTGATAGATACTTGATATGTGGTTTCATCAAGTCTGGGCCTGTGGCGCAGTTTAGACCGAGAATGTCAATTGGGTAAGGTTCCAGAATCGTCAGCACAGCACTGATTTCTGAACCAACCAACATTGTGCCCATGCTTTCCATTGTCACAGACACCATCAACGGTCGGCGATCGCCTTTTTTGGCAAACACTTCTTCAATGGCATTCAGGGCCGCTTTAATTTGCAGCACATCTTGGCAAGTTTCCACTAAAAATAAATCGACCCCACCATCCCACAGCGCCTCTGCTTGTTCGGCAAAAGTCGCTTTCATGGTGTCAAAGTCAATATGTCCCAAGGTGGGTAGTTTCGTTGTTGGGCCGATGGAACCTGCCACAAACCGGGGTTTTTCTGGCGTGGAAAATTCCGCAGCGACACGCTTGGCTAATTCTGCGGCTGTCTTGCTGAGGCAATAGGCTTGGTCTGCCAAGTCATATTCTGCCAGCACCAGGGATGTACTACCAAAGGTATCGGTTTCAATTACGTCTGCACCAGCAGCAAGAAAGTCGCGGTGAACCTTAGCAACTGCTTCGGGTTTTGTATGGACTAAGTATTCGTTACAACCTTCATACTGCGGGCCGCCGAAGTCTTCAGCAGTCAGGTTTTGGGTTTGTAAATTAGTTCCCATCGCCCCGTCGAAGACGAGGACTGGGCTATCTGGACTACGCAGGCGTTCAAGGAAAGAATGAGTCATATTTTCCTAGAATAAATGAGGAAATCAAGTGAGTCTTGTGATACTCGACTTACTTTATTATTTTCCAAGATTGTGATATTTTCGGCATCTTTTAATAAAGTCTGTTTTGCTGAAACTCACCATTTGCTCATTTTGACCTGTCAAGGAATAATTGACGAGTCCATTCTTTGTAGAGACGGCGATTTATCGCGTCTCTCTAACGTTTCAGTTTTTTAGACGCGATAAATCGCGTCTCTACATGAGCGATAAATCGCGTTTCTACATGAGGGGTTTCTGGCTTATCCCAAGCGTATTGGGATAAAACTGGTGACTTGTGTGTACACCGCAGCCAAAGCATCTCAGGGTGGGGTGTAATGACTGTGGTTAGCATAACTAATTATGCGGACATGATATCACTCTAGAGGTCGCTGGCTCACAAACAAAGCCCTGAAAATGTTGAGTTGAGGAACGAAACGCAACCTACATTGGAGTTATTTTTTAGGCAAAACCTACGCAGTATTGACACAGGTGTGGTTTCACTAATTCTACATATAGTCAGATGAAATATTTTCATCAAGTTTCTTATCTTGGAATCACAGCTTAGAGTTGTTACTCCGTTCAGCTCAAAGATGGAAAAACACCAGGAGTATAACTTGAGTCCTACTATGGATTTAAATTCTTTGTTCAATCTCAATACATTTATTGAATTATTACTGGGGATTAGTTTGAGTGCGGCGGCTGGCTTTCGAGTATTTGTCCCACTGCTAGCATTGAGTGTGGCTTCAGTTTTTGGACATTTAGATTTGCCGACTAACTTTGATTGGCTGGAAACCCCTCAAGCTGTAATTGTATTTGCCGTTGCTTGTTCGCTGGAAATTATCGGTTATTACATTCCTTGGTTGGATCATCTGTTGGATATTGTAGCCACTCCTGCGGCATTTATCGCCGGGACAATCGTCACAGCATCCGTTGCTCCAGAGATGAATCCACTCGTGCAATGGACGTTAGCTTTAGTTGCTGGTGGTGGAACCGCAGGATTAACTCAGGGATTAACGAATATATTGCGGATAAGTTCTACAGGCGTTTCCGGTGGGTTAACCAATCCAGTTGTGTCAACCATTGAGTTGCTCGTTGCCATCGGACTGTCTGTGCTGGCGCTAGCTTTACCAGTGGTAGCAGGAATACTCGTGATTGGTTTTCTAATAATAGCTATTCAAAGAATTTTGAATTTATTTTTGAATAAACCATCTTCTCAAACTAACAAAACCGTTTCTCCATCATGAGAATTGGGATAAGTACTTATGGATTGGTTTCATCGCTGCGATGCCGAATAGCCCATCGTAGACATCGCAATTATAAAGCGATCGCAGTCTTCGGGTGTGTTAGCGCGAAAGCGTAGCGCACCCTTTGAACTGCGTGAATGAGTCTTTTATACTCATGGACGAGTCTTTTATACTCGTGGACAAGTCTTTTATACTCGTCGGCGAGTCTTTTATACTCGCCGACGAGTCTTTGATATTCGCTGACGAGTCTTTTATACTCGCCGACGAGTCTTTGATATTCGCTGACGAGTCTTTGATATTCGCTGACGAGTCTTTGATATTCGCTGACGAGTCTTTTATACTCGCCGACGAGTCTTTGATATTCGCTGACGAGTCTTTTATACTCGTGAATGAACCTTTTAGCTCCATTAATGAGCCTTTGAACTTCTTTAATAAGATTTTTATACTTGTGAATAAGTAAATATTATTGCGAGGCTATCGATGTCTACGATGGACTACGCTTACGCACTCAGCTAATGACCGTGAAAAGCGATCGCACTCAGCTAATTTAAATATTACAGCCGTTTTTATAGGCATGAACACACTAATCCAATTTGTAATGCTTAGTTACGATATACTACTTGAGTAAATATCGCTACAGAGTTGATGAGGTTTGCAGGTGACAAACGAAGAACTGTTGCAAATTATTGAAAAAGCTGCCAGGGAAAAGGTAACAGAGCTAAACCTCTCTAACAATCAACTCAGCAGCCTGCCGCCAGAAATCAGCCAACTCTCCAACTTGACAAGGCTATCCCTCTCTGACAATCAACTCAGCAGCCTGCCACCAGAAATCAGTCAACTCCCCAACTTGACTGAGCTATCCCTCTCTAGCAATCAACTCAGCAGCCTGCCGCCAGAAATCAGCCAATTCTCCAACTTGACAAGGCTATCCCTCTCTGACAATCAACTCAGCAGCCTGCCGCCAGAAATAAGCCAACTCTCCAACTTGACAAGGCTATTCCTCGATAACAATCCCCAACTAACCTCGCCACCGCTTGAAATTGTCAAGCAGGGAACGCAGGCAATTTTGACCTATCTTCGAGAAAGGTTACGGAATAGCCAACAGCAGTGGGTTTCTAAGCTGCTAGTCGTCGGTGAAGGAGGTGTAGGTAAAACATCGTTATTAAGAGCCTTGCGTGGTGAAGAGTTCGACATCCAGGAATCCACCACCCACGGTATTGAAATTAAATGGCTCGATTTAAGCCATCCCAGCAAAGCAGGTACTACAATGCATTTGAAAACGTGGGATTTTGCGGGACAGCAAATCAATCACGCCACGCATCAATTCTTCCTCACCAACCGCTCCCTATTTTTACTCGCCTGGAATGCTCGACTAGGATTTGAGCAAGGTAAACTCTACCACTGGCTGGATATTATCAAAGCTTTAGCCCCGGAATCTCCGATTTTACTCGTCGCCACTCACATCGATGAGCGAGATGCTGACCTTCCCTTAAAAGAGTTACGTGACAATTACCCCCAGATTATCGAACACTGTAAAATTAGTTCTAAAATTAGCCTTGGCATTGAAGAACTTCGGCAAGCGATCGCAGAATCAGCCGCTAAGTTGCCCTTGATGGGTGAAATCTGGCCTACCACCTGGCTAAATGCTGCTAATGCCATCCGCACTCAGCCAAAAAAACAAATCACACCACAGGAATTGTGCGACATCATGGCTGAGTCCCAAGTTGCTGATATTAGCAAGGAAGTGCTGGCGCGATGGCTGCATGAATTAGGCGAAATTCTCTATTTCCAAGACAACGAAGAACTTAATGATACCGTTATCCTCAAGCCACAGTGGGTAACTGAATATATTAGCAAAGTTTTAGAAAGCAAAGATGTAAGCGATCGCTTGGGCATTTTCACCCGTCAGGAAATGAATCAACTTTGGCGCGACTTAGAGCCATCCATGCGCGACCACTTTTTGCACCTCATGGAGCGTTTTGACCTTTCCTACCGCATTCCCGAAAACCGGGATATCAGTTTAGTTGTGGAACGTTTGCCCTTCGACCCGCCTAATTATGAACACAAATGGCAGCAAATTAAACAAGCAGGGGAATGTAATGAAATTTCGATGAAATTTAAACTCAATACCATTCCTGCGGGTATTCCCACTTGGTTTATTGCGCGTCAACACCGCTTCACAACTAATACTCATTGGCGTAACGGTGTCTTATTTGCTTATGAGCAAGAACATTTAGCATTAGTGGAAGCTGTTAAAAGCGATCGCTATATTAAATTAACAGTGCGAGGCCCTAACCCGCTGAATTTTTTTGTCCTGCTTCGAGATGGCATGGAACTCACTCTCGCCAGGTTTCCCGGATTAGATATTAAACGCACAATTCCATGTCTTGGTCATAATGGTCAACCATGCACTCACGAATTTGACTATAAACAACTATCGCAACGCTGGGAAAAAAAGAAAGGAACAATTGAATGCCCAGAAGCTATGGAAGATGTATCAGTGCCAGAACTCTTATATGGCTTAAACTGGAATACTCAAAATGCAGTGTTAGAACGCATTGACCAGTTAGAAAAAACAGTTGTTGACACAGTTGTGGATGGACAAACAGTAATTCTCAATGAATTCAAAAATCTCCTAGAACTGACGCAACGGGGATTTACCAATACATTCCGCCGCGAACAAGCAAAAATTGATTCTCACTGTCCCAACGTCTTTATCCTGTGTCCACATGGCGGTAAAGCTTGGCAAAAGAATCTAACTGGACAGAAATTAGATTTACAACTCTATTGCCAAGCACCGGGTTGTTGGCATCCCACCCAAGAAGGCGGTTTATATGAAATAAATGAACCTGCCAAATGGTTGAGAGTAACTGCACATTATATTGGTAACTTATTCAAAGTCTTAAAATATGCCGCACCGATAATTGGCCCTTGGCTGGGTGTCGTAGATCCCAAAGAATATGAAACGCTATTCAAAAATGACTTAGAACTATTTAAAGAAGTAGCAGCAAAATTACCCGAACTCAAAGAATCTGAAGATTTAGGATTAGCAAACAAAATTGCTATAGATGAAGATTTAGATCCAGAACGCACCGATGGTGCAGCTTTACGTGCCTTACGTCAACTTTTAGAAGAAAAAGATCCACAGCAACACTGGGGTGGATTAAAGAACGTCTTAACTCCAGAGGGACATTACCTGTGGCTATGCGAATACCACGCAGCAGAGTATAAACGCTAACTATTTGAAATTTGAGATTGCAATCTTGAATTGTAGAGACATAATTCATCAACTATTCAAGCAGTAGCAATGGTTTTAAGAGTATTTAAATAGCTCCATAGATAGAGGAAGCATTTAAAACAATTACTTAGCATTCAACATATACTAGTAACGTATATTTGACTAGAATTAAGGTATTATAGCGATTATTATTTGGATACTATAAGCGGTAGGGGTTTACAGAAGTGCGCCTCTTCAAAGGATACGCCAGTTTAGCTATAAATTAATATCTACGGTTTTACAGGTATTAGAAAAATGAAGTTTACAGACTGGGTGACTAGGGTACTACTAATCTGGCTGATGTTCGCCACTTTAATTGTAGTGCTGCTAATTGGACGAGCAACAAAATTACACAACAATCCGACAACCTCCCGTGCATCCAATCCACAGGTTACAGCTTTGAGTCAATATCCCCAGGCGCAATTTCAATCAGCGAAAGAGCCAGAAAAGAAATTTCAAAATGTTATCAAGTCCCCAGTCAAGACTAACCAGCCTGTCGCAAGATACATAACTACTCAAGCTTTTGCACAGTACAGACCTAATTATCAAGTTGCTTCGGTCGATCCAAGTAACTATGGTGAACGGTACGCTCAAGATGTTAACGGCGTTTTCAAATCTCGTTTCCAGCCTAAAGGCTGGAAATGTTGCTCCTAGCGGCTCTGCCTCCCTGGCGGCAGAGCCGCTAGGACGGCATTCCCAGTCTCCGACTGGGAACGAGACAATATCTAAAAGCTGGTTATAGGCTGGCTTTCACGCTAAGTTGACACCAATGACATCTTGTCCGCCCCACAAAAGCTAAATTTTATGCACTATTTTAGCTGTGTCAGTCCAATAGGGTGTGTTAGCGCGAAAGCGTAATGCACCTTTGAACTCCATTAATGAGTCTTTTAGCTCCGTTAACGAGTTTTTGAACTCCATTAATGAGTCTTTTATATTCGTGAATGAGTAAATATTATTGCAAGGTTAGCGATGCTTATCATGAGCTACTAACGAATGCCATCATTATCAATGGCGCTGTAGCTGTCGCTAGGGAAAAGCCCCAACCAAGGGTCAGAACTAGGAGTTAAAAATAGTTCTCCGTATACTTGTTCATTGAGCGCTTCTACACTCCTTGTTTGCTTACCCTGCATAAACCATTGATGAATTTGGCTGTGCAGCATATATTCATTTCTGACTGTATCTAAAGCCATTGTAGCTTCAAAATTTTTCACTATTATCGGCAAATTATCTGCTTGAGTGTTGGCAGATTGAGACTTTTTAGCTCTAATTAGAGAGATGCTGTTTCGATCTAGCTTGACATCGGCGGCATAGAGTTGAGCAATTTTGTCCCAAACTTTCTGGTCAGTAATTTCAGTTAAGGCGTTTTGATTCCGTTCAGCATCAGACTGGAGAGCAGTTAACATTGGCGTTTCAACTCTCATTTTAGAAACTGCTAGAGAGCTTGCTATTTCTGCTGTCGGTGGTTGAGTGGGGTTGCTGGGAGTTTCTACTAACTTAGGAGGAGATTGGATACCCAGGCGGGATAAATCTGCAACCCATTGGCCTTGGATAGAATTTAAATGATCGCTGTGGTATTTTCTTAAATAAGACTCGCGATCGCTTGGTGTCAGTTTACTGTAATTTTTTACTGCTAATTCAGCCTGCTCTAGCTGCCGCAAAAATGCTTTGGGACTATATAACCCTGGAATAGCATCGATTGGCCGACCTGATGCATCCAATACATAATGAATGCTATTGCCTGTAATCGTTCGCTCCAACTTGCGTCCGTCGCCAAAATCAATAGTTACTTTGGGTACAGGGCGCACTGATTGCCAATGCAAAATAAAACGGTCTTGAAGCAGTTTAGAAATTTCCACATTCGGATACAGTGCTACCCTGAAGAATCTACTATTAGCACAACTCAAATCTTGATCCAGCCTACCCAATAACCGCAGAGATAGAATGGGTTTACCACTGGCTCTAGCAGCAGCTTTGGCTTGTTCTATATCAGTGTACCAATACAAATGAGAGGCGTAACAGTCTCTTTGTTGACAAAGTTCGTCTAAAGCTAGCCGAAGCGCAGGAGAAGGTAAAACTGCTCCTGAAGAAGCGGTATTTAATGTATTAGCATGGGATTTAAGAAATACTTCTAACCCTTTTGGGCCCTGTTTCCGAAGTACAGAAACTTCTTGAGATAAGTTGGAGGTTTCAGCTACAGGAGTTTGAGCATCAGCTATCTGCACAAAACCAAAGCTGACTAGGATGAGTGCGAAAGGATATTTGCAGATTCTAAATTTCATATATTTTCAGATATTTTCAAGGAAAATAAGGGGGTGATACCAATTCAAAATTCAAAATTCACGCATTCAAAATTAAGACGTAGCATAAGTTTGGGCGTTTGCATCTGTATCAAATTTATGGTGAAACGGTATGAGGTGGTGGAGAGGCTGTAATTCTCTCTAGAGACGAAACCCAAGATTTACGTTAGTTTGCTGGGTTGTGCTAAAGAGGGCGATCGCTTTTCTTATACTTCTGATATTATAGTATAATTTTATACGAGTTAACTAATAATGCAAAATGTTTACGACAAATCAACCCGTCCAATTTGAACTGTTATAGCAACCGCCAAGGCGGTTAAGCCATAAACTGGAAGTAGACCTTGATGAAAGCTCCAGTAGAACCTCTGGGAAACTGATGCCCAAACCTTATAGTTATGACCTCCGGCAAAAAGTGATCCAAGCAATCTTGCTTG